>NZ_CP011867.1 GCF_001521715.1 Enterobacter asburiae | reverse complement strand
TAGTTGAAGATGAGCCGCACCTGGCGGAGCTGCATCGCGAATATATCGAGCAGAATTTCCATTTGCGCGTGGGGGCATCGCCGCGTCGATTGAGCAGGCGTGTAGCCTAATTCGTCAGCATCAGCCGCGGCTGATCCTGCTGGACAACTATCTCCCGGACGGTAAAGGCGTTGAGCTCATCGATAACCCGCTGCTGAAAAGCTATGAGTGTTCGGTGATCTTTATCACCGCCGCCAGCGATATGCAGACGTGCAGCCACGCCATGCGCAGCGGCGCGTTTGACTACCTGATTAAGCCCGTCTTTTTCCAGCGCCTGCACGCCTCTCTGGAGCGGTTTATGCGTTTCATCCACACCGTGCAGCAGGTGAAGGTTCGACCAGCATGCGCTGGATCGCCTGTTTAACCTGCCCGCCGCGGAAGCCTCCATTACGCCGTCGACGAAGGGCATTGAACCCCAAACGCTGGAACGGATTAAAAACCTGTTTGCCGAGCATCCCGACACCGCGATGTCGGTTGAAGAGGTGTGGAAAACGTGGGGATCAGCAAAACCACGGGGCGTCGCTACCTTGAATACTGCGTGGAGAGCGGGTTAATCAGCGTCGAAATGCTGTATGGCAATATTGGTCATCCGCGAAGGTTATACCGCAAAGCGCCCGATAAACCGTAATCCAGAACCGTTCACAGGCTAACGTTCGCGGATTTTATGGTGTTAATTGCTGAAACGACGGCGACAATCACACTTCGGAATCATTGCCCGCTTCTCCCTCTTGTGGGTGAAGCCCGATACGCTATGTTGACAATTAGTTCCTCAAATGTAACTAAAAGGTTAACTATAATGTCGAACACGTTCCGAATTTCTCTGCTTACCGCTACTGTACTGTTCTCTGCTTCTGCACTTTCTGCCCTGCCGCAGGGGTATCCTGCTGAGTATCAAAAAGTTGTTGATGCCGCAACGAAAGAGGCAAGGTTGTTATTTACTCCACCACCGACATCAAGGCCGCTGGGCCGCTGATCCAGGGCTTTGAAAAAACCTACCCGGGCATTAAAGTCGAATACAACGACATGAACAGCACCGAGCTGTACAACCGCTTCATCAGCGAACAGGCCTCCGGCGGCGTGAGCGGCGACGTGGTCTGGAGCTCCTCTATGGACACCGGCCTGAAGCTCGCCACCGACTACGCCATGGAGTATAAATCGCCGGAGCAAAGCCAGCTGCCGAAATGGGCGGTCTGGAAAGATAAGGCTTACGGCACCACCTATGAGCCGGTGGTCTTTATCTACAACAAGCGCCTGATCCCGGCCGGCGACGTGCCGGATTCTCATGCCGCGCTGGCGAAGCTGATTGCCAGCCAGACGGACAAATTCAAGGGCAAAGTCACCACCTACGATATCGAAAAATCGGGTCTGGGCTTTATGCTCTCGGTTCAGGATCACAACGCCGATCCTAATTACTTTAAGACCCTGGCCGACGTCGCCAAAGGTGGCTTATCGGTGCAGTCGTCTACCGGCACCATGATGGAGCGCGTCTCCTCCGGTGAAACCTGATCGGCTTCAACATCCTCGGTTCCTACGCGGAAGCGCGTGCGAAGAACGATCCGTCGCTCGGCATTTCCTATCCAAAAGATTACACCCTGGTGCTGTCGCGCGTGTCGTTCATCAGCCAGCAATCGCAAAACAGCAACGCCGCGAAGCTGTGGCTGGACTATGTGCTGTCTGAACAAGGGCAAAACATTCTGGCCAATCAGGCGGATATTCCCTCCATTCGTAACGATATCGAAGGGAAAACGATATCAACGGCCTGACCAAAATCCTCGGCAACGCGCTGAAGCCAATTCCGGTTGATGAAACGCTGCTGGAATACCTGCAGCCGAAAAAACGCCTGGAGTACATCAAAGAGTGGCGTACCGCCGCCGGTAAATAAGCGTCTGAGCGCGGCGCTGGACGCCGCGCTCCCTTATCGACTGAGTTCGTTTTTCTGGGCTGCAACACCAGGGATACCCCATGAATACATTACGCAGAAAGTGGCAAAGCCTGCCGCGAGGCATCGTCGTGCTGATAACCGCCCTGGTTATCTACACGCCGCTGTCGTTTATCGTGATACAGAGCTTCCTGTCCGCGCCGTTCTTTTCGCCGTCAAAAGAGTGGAGCTTTGAATCATTTGAATTTATTTTCACCGACCCTGATTTTTATAAGGCCCTGAAAAGCGGCTTTATCCTTGCTTTCGGGCTGGTCTTTATCTCCATTCCGCTGGGCGGCGTGCTGGCGTTTCTGATGGTGCGTACCGACCTGCCCGGCCGCCGGTTGATTGAGCCACTGATCCTGGTCCCGATTTTCGTTTCACCGATGGTGCTGGGCTTCGGCTACGTGGTGGCCGCCGGTCCGGTGGGCTTTCTCTCCCAGTGGGCTGAGGCGCTGATTGGCTTTGTGCCGTGGAATATCTACGACATGTCGAGCATTGTGGTCATCGCCGGCCTGACGCACGTCCCGCACGCCTATCTGTATATCTCGTCTGCGCTGCGCAGCGTGGGCTCCGATGTGGAAGAAGCCGCGCGCACCGCGGGCGCGTCGCCCTGGCAGGTCATGACCTCCGTCAGCCTGCCGATGGTGCGTCCGTCCATTCTGTACGCCACCGTGCTGCTGTTCTTCCTCGGGCTGGAAGTGTTCGGCCTGATGCTGGTACTCGGCGACCCGGAAGGCAACATGGTGCTGGCGACCTATCTCTATAAGCTGACGAACAAGATGGGTACCCCATCGTATAACCTGATGGCGGCGGTTGCCGTGGTGCTGATCTGCATCACCATCCCGCTGGTGATGCTCCAGCGTCGCCTGATGCGCACCGCCAACCGCTTCGTCACCATGAAGGGCAAGGCCTCGCAGGCACGCGCGCTGCCGCTGGGTAAATGGCGCTGGGTGGCTGGCGGAGTGATTGCCTTTTGGCTCACCGTCACCATCGGCGTTCCGCTGCTCGGCGTGGTATTGCGCGCGTTTATCTCCAATTGGGGCGTGGGCGTTTCGCTGTGGGACGAGCTTTCACTGAACACCTTCCGCACCATCTGGGCGCAGCCCAACCTGCTGCGCGCCATCGTCAACTCCATGGCGATTGGCGTGATTGGCGGCGCGCTGGCCGTGGTGTGCTACCTGTTTGTCGGCATTGCCATGCACCGCAAGCCGGATAACACCACGCGTTTCCTGGACTACAGCGTGCTGGTGCCGCGCGCCGTGCCTGGCCTGCTGGCGGGTCTGGCGTTCCTGTGGGTGTTCCTGTTCCTGCCGATGTGGCTGGATAACTCGCTGAAATCCGGCTGGCTTTCCGGGTTCGCCTGGACCGACTGGATGCGTGAAAACGTCATCGTCTGGCTGCGTTCGCTGCGCAGCACCATTTTCAGCGTCTGGCTGGCCTATACCGTGGTGTGGATGGCTTACGGGCTGAGGCTTATCTCTTCCACCCTGCTGCAGGTGGGGCCGGAGCTTGAAGAAGCGGCGCGCAGCACCGGGGCGACGCGCGGGCAGATCACCCGCCACGTCACCATTCCGCTCTCCCGCTACGGTCTTATCGGTTCGTGGCTGCTGATGTTCCTGATCTTTGAGCGCGAATATTCAACCGGTGTGTACCTGCTTTCACCCGGCACGGAGACCATCGGCTCGATGCTGGTTTCCCTCTGGGCCGCGGGTGCCATCGATATCGTGGCGGCGCTCTCTTTCATTAACATCCTGCTGGTCGTGGTAGGTCTGGGCATTGCCCTTCGTTTCGGAGTGAAAATACATGATTGAATTAGCGGTTGACGATCTGCACTTAACCTACGGCGACAATCCTGTTTTAAAAGGTGTCTCCATGAACCTGAAGCGCGGCGAAGTGGTCTCCCTGTTAGGCCCCTCCGGCAGCGGTAAAACCACCCTGCTGCGCGCCGTTGCGGGTCTGGAAAAACCGACGCAGGGGTCGATTGTCATTGGCAACAATAAAGTTTACGACGGCACGCCGCGCAGCGAGGTCCCGGCGGAAGAGCGTAACCTGGGGCTGGTGTTCCAGTCCTATGCCCTGTGGCCGCACAAGACCGTGTTTGAGAACGTGGCCTATCCGCTCAAGCTGCGCAAAGTCCCGGCCAAAGAGATCCAGCAGCGCGTGCAGGACGTGCTGGACCAGCTGGGTCTGGGCCATCTTGGCAAACGTCACCCGCACCAGCTCTCCGGTGGGCAGCAGCAGCGCGTGGCGATTGGCCGTGCGCTGGTGTACAACCCGCCGGTGATTTTGCTGGACGAACCGCTCTCTAACCTCGACGCCAAGCTGCGTGAAGAGGCCCGCGTGTTCCTGCGCGAGCTGATTATCAAGCTCGGGCTATCGGCGCTGATGGTGACGCACGACCAGAACGAAGCGATGTCGATTTCCGACCGCATCCTGCTGCTTAACAACGGCAAAATTGAGCAACAGGGCACGCCGCAGGAGATGTACGGCTCGCCGAAAACGCTGTTTACCGCCGAGTTTATGGGCAGCAACAACCGTCTGCACGGCAAGGTCACCGAAGTACGCGACGGCAAAGCGCGTATTGAAGGGAAAGGCTGGGTGCTGTGGGGTCAGGCCGGTGAAGGGGTGCAGAGCGGTGAAGAAGCGACGGCGGTGATCCGCGTCGAGCGCGTGGCGGTGGTTGAGGGACCAGGGGAAAATCAGCTTGAGCTGCCGCTGCTCACCAGCATGTATCTCGGCGACCGCTGGGAGTACCTGTTCCGCACGGTGGGGGATGATTTTGTCATTCGTGCGTATGGGCATGAGGTTCGGGATCCGCAGCACTGCCATCTTTCGCTGCCTGAGAAGCATGTTTGGGTTTTCCCGAAAGGGTAAATGTGAGAGGAAAAGGCTGCGGGATGCGGCCTTTTTTGTTGATGCATGATGTGTTTATTTGGTCAGAAACGACCATCTCATTTAGCTGCTACATTGTGTAGTTCATGCAATGAACCATTATGTTAAGTAGAGCAGAAAACGAACAGAAAAATGCTCTATTGTGGCAAGTTTTCCCTGTTGTGATGACCTATGGGATCAAGTAGTGAAGTGCATTGCTGGGAGTGTCGGCTGTTGGATATTTTGTGAACATTTTGGTTCTTTGCGGAGGGTCTGGGCTGGCGGTCTAGCAGATCACTAACAATTCGGTGACTGATTATTTTCAGCACCAGTGACGAATACTCAATAGTGTAGTTTTCTCATCGTTACCAGTAACATGAATCCACATACTCAAAATCATGTAGAAGAAACCAGCACTCGATCAAATTTTGAATTTTTTTTCTTAATTATTGACATGTCTTCCAGGCCTTACGGTACGAGGACTTAGCCTTTTTTACCCTTTCACAGCCTTAACTTAACGTCAAAATAAACCCTTGTGCACAAAAGAATCATCTCTAAAATATCGACTATGTGGGGCCGCCATTGATTGACCACCCCCACATGTAGTGCTGCGCCTGAATTTTAGGCATAAAAAAACCGGATTCATTTGCATGAACCCGGCTTACAAAGCATGACCAATACGAGTCGCCAAACCCGTATGAATCTTAGCCTTGCCTTCATTTCTGACGGCTTGATTGTGCCAGGCAAAGAGGATCATGTAAACCATAAAATGACGCTCATAAGGAGCATTGCATGACCATTTGTAAACTGTCACACCGTTACAATACTCTTTTCATCAGCTTACCTCACGATCAAGGTGGTGAAGGTCGCCATAAATGTTGCGGCTGCGCTTACGATCAGGGTTACCGTGCAGGCTTGGCTCGTACAGGGCAAGTTTGGGTAGACTTAGCCGCCTTACCTGATAGCCAAGCGGGAACCGTTCGCCACAAAAGTCCTCAAGCAGCGTTCGCTGATGGTTATCGTGTGGTATGCGTGAATCTTACCGTCACGCTGGTTAATGTTGACGAAGGGGCTTCATGCCCCTTCCTTTTTACGGAATAGACCGCCCCAAGTTTTGTAAGATTGACTTTTTCGGTTTGAGATCTCCCCATTCATAACGCCTTATTTGCTCTTATCCATTCCCTCTGTAAAATGTTACTTTTGTTAACATCCTAAGGCCTTCCATGAAAAAAGCTCTCATAATCGCGCTTTCGTTATTCTCCTTACCTGTACTCGCAGAAGAAGATCAGGGGCCTGGAAAATATATTTGTGACATTCGCATATCCAGCCAAGACACAGCTACCAAAATTCTGTCGAGAGCCTCGACTGTTCTTGATAATGAAAATAACTTCATCGTCCAAATGCCCAATGGTGATCAGTTGTATTCCCCTGAACTGGAAAACACTGATGATGGATTAAAACAAAAAGCCGAAAAAGGTGGCGTGACCTTCATTCGCCGTCCAACCTTTGGCGATAGGTTCATTGTGGAAGATGCAAATACAGGGTTCTTCTATAAGATGCGCAACTGTGAGAAGAAATGAGGTAAGTCAGAGAATGAAAAATATAGTATTGGCTGTACTGTGCCTTCTCCCTAGCCTCGCTTTTGCTAACGGATATAAAGTCGTAACGAAAGATGGTGGCAGGTCTTTGACATACTATGCAGGTCAAGTGACTTACTCTCGGCTCGACAAGCAAATAAAATGTACCTTTAAAAGTTCATCCAAAGGCATTGATCAGGAAGGGAATGCCTACAATGCAGACGGTTTTGTTGCACGAAAGATTTATATGTTGTGACTAAGCTCTGGATTGATACAGGAATGAGGGCAATCATTGAGGTTGATCCAAATACCGAAAAAAGATGATGCGCCGCGCGATAAATGCGCCCATTTCCGTGAGATAAATGGCACCGCTGCGGCGTTTCAATATTTGCAAAAGAATTACAATCCTACCGCGTCATCCTTCCTCTGACCATCTACCGGAAAATACCGGTAAAGCGTCGATAACCCCACCCCGTAGATAATAGCCAGCTGCTGGCGGGTATGCCCCATAGTCAATAGCCGTCCAATCTGTTCCCGCTCATGCGGCTTTAATGCGTTGGGCCTTCCTCCTATGCGTCCCTGTGCTCTGGCTGCTGCCAGCCCGGCAAGTGTTCGTTCGACGATCAGCTCACGTTCCATCTCCGCCAGTGCCGACATCACATGGAAAAAGAAGCGCCCCATGGCTGTGCTGGTATCAATACTGTCTGTTAAAGAGCGGAAGTGGGCACCGCGTTCATGCAACTCTGATATCAGTGCGATCAGGTTCTTAACGCTGCGCCCCAGCCTGTCCAGTTTCCACACGACCAGGGTGTCTCCGCTATTAACGCACTTTAAAGCGCGTTTCAGACCGGGGCGGTTGGCAACTTTTCCACTCATACGGTCTTCAAAAATGCGGTCACAGTTTGCGCTTGTGAGTGCATTACGCTGTAAATCGCTGTTCTGGTCGATTGTTGATACGCGGATATAACCAATGACGGCCATCAATTCTCCTCCTCTATGTCGCGGTGGGAGGATTTTTACAGATTTCGCTATGTGTAACCGCTTTTCCAAAAACCTTGGTTTAGGGGAAGCAGCCAAACGCGAAGTAGGGACTGGTGCTAACCAGATTCCTGATATGTCTGGGTTCACAAGAAACCTGGTAAATAATGGTTGGCAAAAATTTCCAGGTGGACTGGTTATTCAATGGGGTATGGGAGGTATGCCCGCTGGAGTGCTCACAGGCGATGTAACATTCCCTATAGCTTTTCCATCAACTGTATTTGCCATCCTTGCCACAGATACAGGCGGAGCCAGCGTTCCCTACGGCACAACCAACCGTAGCAAAACCGGATTCACTTTGACGCGTACCTCAAATTCTGGCGCGGGCAATGTGAATGGATTTTATCTGGCGATAGGACAATAAAGATGAATTACATATACTCCGCAATAAATAACTCTTTTTACCCTTCCAGTATGAAAGATGATTATCAACGAGCCGATACATGGCCCGACGATGCTGTCGAAGTCGATGATAATATTTACCTTGAATTTACTGCTGAGCCGCCAGAAGGGAAGATGCGTATCGCGGGTGAAAACGGGTTGCCAGTTTGGGGCGATTTAACACCGCCGACACGCGAAGAAATGATTAAGGCAGCGGAACAGCAACAGCAGCAACTGATTGATTCCGCGATGCAGTCAGTCAGCGTTATCCAACTCAAATTGCAGGCTGGTCGAATACTGACTGACTCGGAAAAAGCAAAGCTGAACGCAATTCTGGACTACATCGACGCGGTGACAGCGGTTAACACCACCAACGCGCCGAATGTAGACTGGCCTACACTTCCGGCTGAGTAGGCCATTTGATATCTGACCCGGTTCCCGGGTCAATATTTTGAAGTTCCCTGATGTAGGCTATCCAGAGTATCAGGCTAGTCTTGTCTTCATCACTGATGATGCCCAGTTGTAATTCAGTCTGCCAAATATTGATCGTTGATTTAGCATCTGCCAGCAACGCAGCTTTTCGTTGTGCTGCTGCTTCAGCTTCCTCCTCGGGAGTTAAGGGGGGAAGATCAATCCATATCGGGTATCCATCTTCTGCAATGCCTCTCTCTTTTCCTTCAGGTGGTGTCCCCGAATACTCCATAAACACATTATCGCTTACTTCGATTAAATCATCAGGGAGAGTCCCTGCGGTGAGATAGTCATTTTTCAACGCAACGGGATAAAAGGCGTTATTTTCTGGACTAAACCAATAATTCATATTTTTTCTCGGCTAATAGTTAGTAACCAATGGCGAAGATAAATCCCTGTAAGTCTGTGGTAGCAGCTGGATCTGATTTTATGGCTACCCCACCAACTCGCACTGTTGCGGCAGTTTTGGAGGTTCCATTCGCCGTTGCCGTTTCCACAAGGGTTTCGCCTGAGTCCATTGGAGTAGCATTTACAATCAGGGCTGCGTTAGGGAAAGATATGGGATAGTTAAACGCAGTTACACCGTCGTATCCTTTGACCGCTGCTCCGCTATTCAAAGTTGCTGTGAGAGCTACTTTTCCCCATTGCAAAATGACAGATGCGCCTCCGGCGATTGGGATTTTTAACCACCCGGAAGCACTCAATGAACCTGTAGCAGCCGCCATCTTTGCCGCTTCCCCTAAACCAAGGTTTTTGACAAAGAGCGCCGGGTCAGGAATATCTGCGCCGTTCTGGTCTTTGGCCAGCTTCTCCGCCAGTTTGTTAAGCACCGTGGTCGCAAAATTCGGATCGTTACCGAGGGCATCCGCCAGCTCTTTAAGCGTATCCAGCGTCTCAGGGGCGCTGCCTGCAAGCGCCGCAAGTGCTTTGGCTACAAACTCTGTCGTCGCCAGCTTCTTGCTGTTATCGCTATTCGCAGGCGTGGGCGCTGTTGGCGTGCCGGTGAATGTCGGGCTGGCTTTCGGCGCGTACTGGGTATGCGGGTCAGCTGCCGCGATATGTGCAGCCAGGTCTGTTCCGCTTTTTTCGACCTTCTGTCTGAGGTATGACGTGCGGCTGGCCAGTTGTTTAGCCTGACGGTTAGAAATTCCGTCAGGCCCGCCCAGAACGGGGTCAGAGACCTCAATCTGGTAGATGCCTTCTTCCCACTGTGGGGTTTCAGGTAGGTTTGCCATAATTAACTGCTCCCGTGGTTATAGCTACCGTCATAGTTGACGGTGTTGTTGTAGCGAATGGCGACAGACTGATACTCCAGGCTCGCCAGATGGCAGCGGGCCGGAGCAAAAGCAGCGAGCGTCTGACGTAAAAGTGCTGCCTGATCGTTAGTGATGGGCTGTTGAAGGATGACGCGATAGACCGCCCAGGCTTCCACATCGCCGTGGACAAAAAGCCCGTTGTAAGTGTGTTTGCCGTCGTAGCCGATCTGGCCAGTGCCTTCAATCAGATCCACTTCGCCGAAGCCGAAACGGCGGATGATTTCCCGGATTGACCACGGCGTCCCTTTGTAGCGGTGCAGCTCGATAGCGGATTTGATAAGCATGCGGCGTACATCGTCCGACTCCGCCAGCTCCCAGCCATCGCCGAACAGTGAGAACTGCTCGCCCAGCCATGGCAGCGCGGAACTGTCGACAATATCGACGAGATAGACCATCAGTACGCTCAGGTCGATGTTATCCAGCCGCCCGGCCAGTCTTCCCAGCGTTCTGAGGCTGATATCACCCTCAAGCGGTGGCGGAAGTTGTAGCGGCTCAGCCATCGGATACTCCGGTCATATTGAGAGTGATCGCCGTACAGTTTGCCCATTCATTTTCTGCCACCACTTTCAGCACCGGTGTCACCAGTTCGACCTGATACACTCCGGCAACGGACAGCACGCTGATAATCTGACTGGGGACAATATCGCGCCCCAGCGTGGCGGTACGGGACGCTACCCAGTTCTGTATGGCGCTATTGGCGTTGTCCTTTATCGAGTTGGCATCCTGGTCACGATAGATAGTGATGTTGGCTTCAATGGCGTAATCCACCTGCACAGGTGTTTTAGCCCGCACGGTATCAGTGAGCGGCCTGACTTTTTCGTCCGAGCAGAAACTCTCTACCAGCGTAAGGATGCTGTCGTCCGGCAGGCCGGTACTGAGCAGCGGATACAGTTCTACAGTGCCGGGAACCGGGGAGAGCACAGCGACGTCGACGATGTTGGGATGGGCTTGCATGGCATGAAAGCGGTATGCCATACGGCTTCCGGCGTTGGTGAATGACTCCGGGGCCAGTTTGATACGCTCGCGGAGCCTGTCATTGTCTTCCTGCTCTGAACCACCGGAACTGGCCGCCAGATTAGTCACCTGCAGGTCGACGTTATCAATCTCATCGAGCAACTGACTGACCTGCGCAGGCTGCCAGCCGTTGCCAGCGGCTCCCGGCTCGGTACAGGTGGCCGTGGCATTGACCAGCAGCAATCCGGCTTTCAGTACCACGTCCGTATCGGTGGCAAAAATAATGCTGTCGGAAGCGCTGACGCGGGTTCCTGCCGGAATCAGCACATCAATGGCCAGTGCCTCATCCACGGAGAACTGGAGCGTGGTGGTGGCAGGCTGCGCGGCAAGACGGTATACACCGACCAGTTCACCGAGATAATCAATCATCGGCTCACGGGCAAAGGCGACCAGATTCTGTTTGGCCGCTTCCTGCGCCGCCACCCTGACCAGCATTTCGCGGTATGCCCACAGGTCAATCAACAGGCGCTCAGCCTGGGCGGGGTACAGCGTCTTGCCTGTCGCGGCTTCGTACTGAGCAATCATTTCAGCCGTGATTTTGTCGGCATCGCGTTCAATAAAATCGGGTTCTGTCAGCGCCATAAAAGCTCCTGAGTCCGGGGCTGTCCGTCAGAGCCTTTCCAGCTCACCCGGAGCGAAAGATGTTCGCCGTCGACGGCGGGTTTAACCGACATAAGCTGGCAGCGAGGCTCCCAGCGGCGAATGGCATCGACGGATTCGCGCACCACATGCGGAATGGCCCGGTCAATAGGCCAGTCGATATAAAGGTGCAGATTGCTGCCGAACTCCGGGCGATGCGGGTCGCTGCCGCGAGGAGTACGCAGGATGATTTGAATGGCCTGCCAGATATCATCCAGCCCCCGGACGATTTCGCCGGGGGCCTGCAGAGCCGGTTGCCAGAATACTGAGGTTGTTTTCATGGGGGCAGTATTGCCCCTGTGCGGGAACGCCGATATTAAAGGCGTTTAAGAAGGTCAGTGGGAGTGATGATTGGAGTTCTGGCCGTCAGAGAGCATGCTGCCTGTCGAGTGGGCATTGCCGTTGATTTTAAGGTCGCCGTTCACCGTGGTGGTGTCAGCGGTCAAATCAATAGTTTTCCCCTTCAGGCTGATACCCACCGCAACCTCGATCACCACATGCTCGATACCGCCTTTAACCGTCAGCGTATGGGTCGCGCGGTTATAGCTGAACTCAGCACCATCAGCGTATTTTGTGCCCCGGACATTTTTGTCGCTGAACGGTGGTTTATCGACGTCTGAGTACACCGCGCCCAGAATGACACCATCCTCGCCGTTGGCATCGAGCAGCACCTCAACCTGCTCCCCCACGTCAGGGAGCCAGTAATCCTTGTTATCCTGGGTATTGCGCTGCAGCACGTTAAGCCAGTTAGTGCGCAGGTTATCGCATTCCGGCAAACGAACTCGGGCCTGAACCTTGTCGGCATCGACGGCGCTGACTGTACCGACCTGACGGGTGACACCTGCCATTATTTCTTCTCCTTTATTACCGTGGAGGTGCTGCCGTCCGGTTTATAGACGGTCAGCGTCTGGGTTTTGCCGGTCTTTTTACCTTTCTTCGCCTTGCCCTGCGTGACCGGCCCTCGTGCCACCTCCAGTTCGGTGATGTAGCCGCTGTTACGGTCAAATGCATGGCGGGCAGTGGTTATCAGCCATGGCCCGGATAACTGACCAAAGCCCACCAGTTCAATTTTGTTGCCTGCAGTCAACTGGGGCGTCCCCATCAGCGTCAGGGAGCCGTTCTGCTGGTATTCGTTATGTCTGGCCAGCGCCGAATCTGCTTTAATCCGGGCGCTGTCCGGGTCACTGACGCGGCTGTTGACCTTCAGTGAGTCGGCACTGGTGACCTTACCGCCTTTGGTTTGTTTGTCGCTTTCGCTGGTGCCGCCATCAGCTTCGTAGACGATCAGCTTTTTATCGCTACTCTTCTGGTGTTTTACCTTTGCGGATTTGTAGACGCGGTTGATGGTGTCACGCAGGGAAAAACTGGCCACATCCTGTGGCTTCAACTGTTTTACCGGCTCCTGACCGCGCAGCGTGGCCAGATGAGAGAAAATCAGCTGGTCGCTGACAACTTTTACGGCATAACCATACTCGCTGGCCAGCCGACGCAGGAAGCCCACGTCCGTTTCAGCGTACTGGGTCACCCGGTCAATTTTGATGGACTCAATACTGCCAACCAGCTTCAGCTGATGCTTTTTGGCAATCCGCCCGGCGATGGCCGCCAGCGTGGTGCTCTCGAAACCACGGCTGGATTTTGTCCGCAGGGCGTTGTTGACCGACGTGGCCACGCCCCGGATAGCGACAACAGACGCGGGCGAACTCACCTCGATCTCGTCTATCGAGAACGTACCGCAGGACAGCAGCTTCTCGCCCTGATAACCCATTTTCAGCGTCAGCGTGTCGCCCTTGCCCGGATACCACTTATCCAGCCAGCGACCGTCGGTGTCGTCCAGCTCCACCTCAATGGTATCGGACTCGCTTTTGATGTTATCGCTGTAGGTCACGCGGGTGACATAGGGGGCGATATCGGTGGTGATGTTCTTCTGGAGATACCACAGAGTAAATACCGGACTCAGAACATCGCTGACGCCGGTTAACGCTGATGCGGCCTGTGCAGTGCTGTTCATCTCAGCCATGGGGCAATATCCTCTTCTGTACTGGCTTCTTCAGCCTCGATAACCGGAATCAGTAACAACAACCCGGAGGGCAGCACCGGCGTAATGGCCACGTGCGGATTGACGGCAATTATCCGGGGATAGCCCAGCGGGTCGCCATAGTACTGCCATGCGAGAGAGTCCCAGCGTTCTCCGTCACGGGTGACATGTTCAAGAAACATCACACACTCCTCGCCAGTATTCTGGCTGCCATGGTGCTTAACCCCGGCGACATGCGGGTGAAGGTGGTGCTGGCTGAATTCAGCTGACCAGAGACGGCATCCAGCGATGCTGCGATATTGCTACCGTCAACACCGCTCAGCGAAGACTGCGCCTGCTGCACATACGTGGCCGCATCACTGGTGGCTCTGGCCAGACTGATGGCTTCGGGCATGGATTCGGAGAGCGCATTAAATGCCGGAACGCTTTGACCTAGCGCCCCGGACACGTTGCCCAGACCACTCATCAGACCTGGCACGCGGGTCAGCGCAACGGCTGGGTTATCCTTCATCTTCTGCGCGACCCGAACGGCGCTGATGGTGGTCTGGAGAACGGACTGCGCCTGTTTGGCATAATTGACGCCGTCGCGAACGTACTGCGCCACCCCGGAAGGTGAAGGAACGGCACCGGAGACCGCTCCGACGCCGGGAACCTGCGTGCGTATTGCAGGTGGCTGCAGCGGGTTCTTCGGGTCGCCGATATACTCCCGCAGCGATGCAGTGGCATTGACGGCCAGCACGTTGCCGGTGCTGTCGGTCTGCTCGCTGGTCGCGGTCACGTCGGTAATCACAAACCAGCCGCGATAGTCACCATTGCCGAAAACCAGTGCCAGCGCCTGATGGGCCTTCATGGCCGTTCTCAGTCTCGCCAGCTCCACGTCGGGCACACAATAATGCTGATGGAAGACCAGGCTTATCTGGATTTCGTCCAGCTTGTCGCCGACGAACTGCAGGCCGGGCTTACCCTCTATGCGGGCATGTTCGGCATAATCGACGCCGAACGTTGCCTCGAAACCGTCCCAGTAAGTAATCAGTTCAAACTCAATATCACCCAGTACCGCAAACATTATTCGTACCCCCGACGTTGTTTCTGAGCCAGCAGACGCTCCAGCATTTTCTCCAGTTCATGCAGGCTCATATTCAGTGCGCCGGTCAGCCCGGCAGGCGCTGAGGTTTCTTTGCCATTGAGGAAAAACTGAGGGTTAAAGCTGACCTGAATACCGCCAGATGTTCCGCCACCAGAAGCAGCTGCGCCACGGCCCGAATATCCCGCAGCCATGATTTCCGGCGACGGGATACGGGGAACGTCAGGCGTCATCTCTTCTGCCAGCTTCTGTCCGGCCAGCGCCGCAAGCGGAGTGGTGCGCTGCAGGCCAATAGCGGCACCCTGCACGATATTGTCACCAAAGCCCATAAACACGCGGCTCGGCGAATGGATGCCCAGCTTTTCCTTGAACCAGCCGCCGACACTGTCGCCCATATCTGTGACGGTGGTTTTGAGCGACTCCCATTTGTTTTTGATGCCGTTTATCAGCCCGTCGATAAGATGGCCACCGAAGTCAGTGAACTTCGCGGGCAGATCAACGCCGAGATATTTCAGCGCAGCCGCAAAGGCTTTATAGAGCAGACCAACCGGCGACCAGTTAATCAGCAGCTTACCAATCCCCACGATACCGCCGTTAAAAGCCTCTTTAATGTCAGCCCAGCGCTGTTTGAACCAACTGCTGACAGCCCCCCAGTTACGATAAATAAGATAAGCCGCCGCCGCGACGGCGGTGATGGCAAGACCAATGGGATTCATCAGCAGCGCCCTGCCAATCCAGAGAACGGCACGTCCGGCGATCATAATGCCGCGAACCAGCCCACCTGACAGCACGCCCCCCAGAGTTCTGGCACCTCTGGCGACAGCGCTGAAGCCGGTCACCAGCCAGCGGAGTTTACCGCCTTCACCCAGTGCAAGCGTCAGACGAAGCCAGTTGGTTCGCAATAAAATGATGTTTTTCCAGACACTGGTGAAAGGAGAGAACAGCAGATTCAGCCCCAGCTTGAGACCGATAGTGGCCATCTTAAAAGCAAGTAATGCACCGACGACTTTGATAGTGCCGCTGACCAGCTGTGGATGCGCCGCAATCCATTTACCAACGCTGTTTATCAGGGGGATGAACGTTTCTCCTAACTGGATCAACGCAGGACGCAGAGACTCGCCAATACTGATAGCCGACTCGTTAAAACCGATCTGCGTTCTACGCCATCGAGCCTCTAGTGTGTCATTTTTTTTCTCGAAATCAGTATTTATAGAGTTCTGCGCTGTTGGACCATTCATATCCTCTTTTATTTTCTGGTAATCCCCCCAGCGTTGCCTCATGGCTAAAAGATGGTTCACTGTTTGGACATCTGTAAATATTGAAGAAAGTCCAAAGGATTCCATTAATGTTTGCTGCGCTTCCCGGTCTCCTCTTGCTCCAGCTTTCTCCCACTGAGATAAGAACTCTTTCCCTTTACTTTTAATAAAACGATCTGCGATAAGAATGGATGCTTCATATTGCGACTTGCCAGCAGAGACGTAGTGGCTCATTGAATCCTGGTAATCAAGGCCAGCATTTGCATAGCGCTTGGCAATATCGCCTCGTCCCATAGATGCTAACCAGTTCCGCATGTTGGTCGCAGCTTCCCCTTCAGAACCGGCCCCCTCGCGACCAACCTCAAGACTTGCGATAATTTGAGATAAGGCTTCTTGTCCAAAAATACCTTTTCCGGCGAATTGCTGGGCCATTTCAGGTAAATATTGCGCCATATCTTTTAATTCAAATCGACCGGCTTTCCCGCCAAATACCGCGCGGTTAAATGCTTTTTCTAACTCTTGATTATCCGTAATACGAAGCGACTCAAAAGCAAGGCTCATTTTGGCTAAATCGTTAATGTCTGCTCCAGACGCTGTCGCTGTTTTTCCTAGCAGACCGCTTTTCCCGGCAGCTTTTAATGGTTCCTGCCCTGCAGCAACGAGGGTACCAATCCCCTCCATTAATGTTTCCTGATACTGGTTAGTTTCCAGAGCCTTTTGCCGAATAATATTACCAATCTGTAGCTCTTGTGATTTATTCAAATCACCAGTAACACCGATATCTCGGAGCTGAGATTCAAAAGAAGCATATTGCTTGACGGATTTTAGAACCGGGGCACCTAGCATCATCGCAATACCGGCGGTTTCAGCCCCCTGAGAATACAGGTCCCTGCGGTTGGCTTTCAGCGCATC
>NZ_CP011866.1 GCF_001521715.1 Enterobacter asburiae | reverse complement strand
CAGAGCAAAACGAAGGGCTTTTAAAAAATACTTAAAACAGAACTTTGTTAAAAGGGGTATGTGTGCGGATTATGCTATACACGATATAAACGGAAAACCACACGCACATATAATGCTTACAATGCGAAAGTGTGAAAATGGAGGTTTTAGTAAAAAAAAGGCGCGAGAGTGGAATGATCCAAAATTGGCGGAAGTATGGCGGAGGCAGTGGTCAGTATTAGTTAATAAAACATTAAGAGAAAACGGACATAATAACACTATTACCCATTTAAGTTTTTTACGGCAAAAAGAGTTAGCAATTGCAAAAGCCCATGAAGCATTAGAAAATAACGACATTAAAAAAGCGGAGGATTTAATAAACGTTGCTAAAAAATTAGCAACTAAAAAACCAGTAAAACGTAAACCTACGGTTAAATTTTTAAAAGACAAAGTGCGGAAAAAAATATAAACCCAGAATTGCGCCAAAGGCTCAGACAGCAAAAAGAACAAAAAGAAGAAACAAACAAAAAAGAAAACAAATTAAATTTGATTTTTAGAAATTTAATATTAAGGTTTAAAGGAAGTAAAAAAACAGAAATAACAAAAATGACCGAAGCCGATTTTTTCAAAAATATGAAAACAGACGAAGAAGAGGCCGAAAATTTAGAATTAAATAAATATATAAATAAGGAGTTAGAGAATGAGCTTAATCAGAAAAATGACATTACACACGCACCCACGAGGGATCGAGTTAGAAACAGGACGCAAAAGAGTTATAAGTCATAGAGATGAAAACGGTAAAAGGTGGATTATTGAAATGACACTAAGAGATCCAGAAGAAGAATTAAAAAACAAAAAGAAGAAGAATATAACGCTAAACAGATAAAAAATAACAGGTAATAAAAGCCCCATATATGGGGCTTAATTATTTATATTAAAATGGTGGGTTATCTTCCACTACTTCTATATTTAGCTCAATTTCTCTTTTTATATTTTCTAATTCTTCCGCCGTTAGAATGCTTTCCATTTTTTCATAAATAACGCTTTTAAATAAATAATCATGGAAAGGCTGATAAAATCCGCTTTTCCTTTCCACCAATTCACCCGCTTTTTCCATTCTTTTAAATGTTTTATATGTGCGTTCCGCAAGGATATTATGATTATTTATTTCTTCATTAACAGTTAAAAAATCACCTTTATTCATTGCTGCGATTATTATATCTAAAATATAATTTTTGCTTTCAAATTGTGCGAGCAATGTTGTTTTTATGCTGTTTATTGTGTTCGTTCTTTTCTTGTTTAAAGCTTCTTCTTCGGTCGTTTCAATAGCAATATATTTATGTTCATCGTCCCAAACTGCGCTATAAAATTTAGCCTGATTATTATCTAAATCTATTTTATTTCTTTTTCATTGTATTCGCGTGGCGCAAGTTCACCTATAAGAGTTTTATAAATCCCGAAAAAAGAGATCGCCCTTATGTTCTTGATTTGCTTATCATATTCAAAAACCACGCATCGCCACGAACAAGCGCCTTTTTGCTGTTTTCGTCTTCTTTTGCGGTATATTTAAGCACGTAGTTTATAACCTGATCGCCTTCTTTTTGAAGGGTTTCAATCGTCGCGTATTTTCTGTTTTCTCTTGTATAATCAGGTGCCTGAACGCGCAATATTTTTACAAAAGCTTTACCGCTTGGATAGTCTGCATAGTTAAAAATCCTACCCGTTTTCTCTACTTCCAATTTTAGACAATCAGTCCAGGCTGTCGCCCAATCATCAGAATTAATATAAAGAGGCGATTTTCTGGAAAAATAAGCGGATGTCACTTGTAGTAAAAAGTGAATATGCGGATGACAAAAATCTTCTCCGCTTTCACCTCTGGTGACTTCAAAACAACGAAAACCACCGATGGCAACCTGTTTAAATTCCTTTCTTTTCATCATTCGAGCAAAAGCTTTACTTAGTATTTTTAAATAATCTTTTAACTCTGTAATAGGCGGGTTTTTACTGTTAACGTCCCAAAAATCAAACCATCCTTTGAGTTGGTTTTTGCTATAAGCTCAGGCGTAATTTCACGTATTTTTTGCTGCAAGACGAATGCACGGACACGCTGGCACTCTACGCAATTGCGATCCCTGCATCTATGGGTGTGTAGGTTGTAAGCATACCCGCCCGAACCTATGGCAAGCTCTCGATGAGAACAACAACCAAAGACACGCCCGGCGCGTTTCTTCATAGCGTCAGCTTTGCCACCTTCGAGCGTTTCAGCTTGTAGGTAGTAGAGCTTGGCAAGTCTTATGCTCTTGCCTTTTCTTTCGTTCAATCTTTGCCCATTTTGGGCTGCATATGTGGCTAAAAATGGCACTCCGCCATTGTTGACATTATCCTCATATGCTTTATTATTTTCATAAAGCATCTGATCAATCCCGTTTCTTTTGTAGCTTCGCAACTCAAAAGTTACGGGATTTTTCTTTTTTGTCAAACGCTTAAAAAATCGACATAACCAAAACACTCGCAAGATTCCCCCTAACGATTGATCCCGTCCCATTTAGCACCCGTTTTTTAACCGCTTTAAGCTATCCCGTCCCAAAAACACCCCCTGTTTAGTGCTAAAAATGTAGAGCCGTCCCAGGTTCGCCCCTTATCGCTTTATGTTGTCCGTTTATCGGTTCTTTTAGCCCTCACTTACCCTGTATAAATTTTGCGCTTTTTCCGTTTTGGTATGTAATTAAAAAAACAAAGAAATCCAGCAATGGCGCGGCTTGTAGCCCGATTTACCCCCCAAAATTCGTGCGATTTATTTCTTAATAATCAAGTTGAGTGCGCCCCTATGGGGCTTTAAAAGAAAGGTCAAAAGCAAAAGGCAAATCCTGAACGGATTTTAAACCCCCAACCCCCAGAGGGGGCTAAAAGACAAAAACCCTGCGACTGCCAGATCCAGAGAGAAAGGGAAGGGATAGGACGACAGACACGAAACAAACAAACCCACCCGGACGCCTGCCGCCCTGCGGTGAGTATAAAGGGCAAAAGGGCGGCTTAACAGGAGAAGGCTCGCCGTGGCTCTCCTTCCCCCTTAGCCAAGGGTGGGTCGTTCGTCGCGTCAATGGTTCGCTACGCCCAGCAAGCTGGCCATTGACCCGCTACACTCAAAACCGAGAACGACAGGTCAACACCCGGATAAAACGTAGATGCTACGGTCGCAATCGTTAACTGGATATTTACAGCAAGAACACCGCCAACCATATGCGCCCATGCCTTCCCTATTCCTTCCCCTTTGCCTGCGGCGGCAATAAAGTATCAAGAACCGCGAAAAATGGCGATAGCACCCAGCATTTGGACGAATAACAAAACAGACGTAAAAGCTAAACCAAGCCCCATCGGGTCGGTTGTAGGGTATATCACTAAAAGGCTTTGAGGCGTAAACGCTGCGGCTTTGTTGTTTAGTGTGTCGCTTAAAATCGGTATAAAACGCGCAACAGCTACCATGAGGGATGCGATGATAGTTTGAAAAATCGGCTTTGATATTCCAATCTTTCCCTCCCCAGCATTTTTATAGTTATTAATTGCAATAAACGCGATCCATATTCCTACAACGCCACACAATACAACGATAAAAGAAGAAACCGCCGACCAAGTGGCGGTTCCGTGTTTGAATAAATCAAGTAAGGTTAAACTTTTATCCATTGTTAACCTCCTTATTGTTTATTTTTGAGGTTTTTTTTAAATGTTCGAGCTACTTTTTTAGCTTTTCTTTCTTCGAGTTCATTTTCAGCCCATTTCATCAATCCATTTTTAAAATCATCATCCTGATAATCGAAATACGCTAATAGCCCGACAACCTTTTTAAAATTGTCGTATCCTTCTAAATCATATTTTAAAATTTCCGCTGAAATCGCTTTCATATTTTTAGCGTTCGCTTGGTCTTTTAAATGTTTTTCTTTTTTCTCTAACGCCGCGAGTTCTCTTTTTAATCTCTCTTTTTGTTGTTGTAAGCTCATATAGCCCCCTTATTTTATAATGTTTTGCTTTTCTTTTTTTTTAATTCTTCCCTGCGCCTTATAATATAAAGCGCAGATAATGAAACAATAACGATAATGTTTAGAATAAAAGTTATAATCATTTTATAGCCGCCAAGGTTATTAATTTTTTAAAGTATTCCTCAACCTCTTTTAAATATTCAGCACCCCTTGCCTCATATTCTTTTTTATCAACGCAAAATGAAGGAAAATAATATCTATTAAATTTATCTTTTATTCCTTCCAGTTGGAAATAATCGCTTTTTATATCTTTTGTTTTTCTTAATTGCGCATTTGTTTTGAAAAATTTAAAAAACGCATTTCTAAAAGCTTTTTGTTCTATTTGCTCCCATCCCTTTACTTTATAAGTTGCTCGATAAGCAAAAACACGACCGTTATTTTCACCCAACGCATCAAAATAAAATTCCTTCAATTCTTCTGCCAATATATCAATTTCTGATTTTTCCATAATTCAAACCCCTCTTTTTTTCTTTTATATTTTTTCTTTAATATATAAAAAATAAATGTCAAATTTTTAATTGGTTTTATTTACTTTTTTTTAAAAGGTTTTATTAAATAATAAAAAAGGCGGTAGCTGCGCACGAAGTAAGCCACATTTAGAACGTTAGTGATAAATGCCCGCTTATACATTCCCCTTCGGGGAACGTGCGGTCTCTGCGAGGCTTGAGGGCTTCGCCCTGGTTGCTTCGCAACCTGCGGAGGCTTACCAGCGCACCGCACGGCGCAAGGCTTCCCAATGCTTCGCAAAGGTTGCCCCCGCCTATGCCCCCCCTCCCCTTCCGTGTGTGTGTGGGCATAAAAAAACAAAAACAAAAGGAGTCCAGCCGTGGCAATATTTCATTTAAGCTTTAAAGTATTAACGCGTACAACAAAAACAGGCAAAAGCAAAAGCTCGCTATATTTAGCTGCTTATAACAGCAGAGAGAAATTAAAAGACGAGTTAACAGGTTTAACTTTTGATTACACCAAAAAAAACGATTTATATAAAAGTGGTATTATTTTACCAGAAGGTGCGCCTGCCAGTTTTTATGACAGGGCTACACTATGGCAAAATTGCGAGTTGGCAGAAAAACGCAAGGACTCGCAAATATGCAGATATGCCATTATTGCATTATGTAAAGAGCTAAACGCAGAGCAAAACGAAGGGCTTTTAAAAAAATACTTAAAACAGAACTTTGTTAAAAGGGGTATGTGTGCGGATTATGCTATACACGATATAAACGGAAAACCACACGCACATATAATGCTTACAATGCGAAAGTGTGAAAATGGAGGTTTTAGTAAAAAAAAGGCGCGAGAGTGGAATGATCCAAAATTGGCGGAAGTATGGCGGAGGCAGTGGTCAGTATTAGTTAATAAAACATTAAGAGAAAACGGACATAATAACACTATTACCCATTTAAGTTTTTTACGGCAAAAAGAGTTAGCAATTGCAAAAGCCCATGAAGCATTAGAAAATAACGACATTAAAAAAGCGGAGGATTTAATAAACGTTGCTAAAAAATTAGCAACTAAAAAACCAGTAAAACGTAAACCTACGGTTAAATTTTTAAAAGACAAAGTGCGGAAAAAAAATATAAACCCAGAATTGCGCCAAAGGCTCAGACAGCAAAAAGAACAAAAAGAAGAAACAAACAAAAAAGAAAACAAATTAAATTTGATTTTTAGAAATTTAATATTAAGGTTTAAAGGAAGTAAAAAAACAGAAATAACAAAAATGACCGAAGCCGATTTTTTCAAAAATATGAAAACAGACGAAGAAGAGGCCGAAAATTTAGAATTAAATAAATATATAAATAAGGAGTTAGAGAATGAGCTTAATCAGAAAAATGACATTACACACGCACCCACGAGGGATCGAGTTAGAAACAGGACGCAAAAGAGTTATAAGTCATAGAGATGAAAACGGTAAAAGGTGGATTATTGAAATGACACTAAGAGATCCAGAAGAAGAATTAAAAAACAAAAAAGAAGAAGAATATAACGCTAAACAGATAAAAAATAACAGGTAATAAAAGCCCCATATATGGGGCTTAATTATTTATATTAAAATGGTGGGTTATCTTCCACTACTTCTATATTTAGCTCAATTTCTCTTTTTATATTTTCTAATTCTTCCGCCGTTAGAATGCTTTCCATTTTTTCATAAATAACGCTTTTAAATAAATAATCATGGAAAGGCTGATAAAATCCGCTTTTCCTTTCCACCAATTCACCCGCTTTTTCCATTCTTTTAAATGTTTTATATGTGCGTTCCGCAAGGATATTATGATTATTTATTTCTTCATTAACAGTTAAAAAATCACCTTTATTCATTGCTGCGATTATTATATCTAAAATATAATTTTTGCTTTCAAATTGTGCGAGCAATGTTGTTTTTATGCTGTTTATTGTGTTCGTTCTTTTCTTGTTTAAAGCTTCTTCTTCGGTCGTTTCAATAGCAATATATTTATGTTCATCGTCCCAAACTGCGCTATAAAATTTAGCCTGATTATTATCTAAATCTATTTTTATTTCTTTTTCATTGTATTCGCGTGGCGCAAGTTCACCTATAAGAGTTTTATAAATCCCGAAAAAAGAGATCGCCCTTATGTTCTTGATTTGCTTATCATATTCAAAAAACCACGCATCGCCACGAACAAGCGCCTTTTTGCTGTTTTCGTCTTCTTTTGCGGTATATTTAAGCACGTAGTTTATAACCTGATCGCCTTCTTTTTGAAGGGTTTCAATCGTCGCGTATTTTCTGTTTTCTCTTGTATAATCAGGTGCCTGAACGCGCAATATTTTTACAAAAGCTTTACCGCTTGGATAGTCTGCATAGTTAAAAATCCTACCCGTTTTCTCTACTTCCAATTTTAGACAATCAGTCCAGGCTGTCGCCCAATCATCAGAATTAATATAAAGAGGCGATTTTCTGGAAAAATAAGCGGATGTCACTTGTAGTAAAAAGTGAATATGCGGATGACAAAAATCTTCTCCGCTTTCACCTCTGGTGACTTCAAAACAACGAAAACCACCGATGGCAACCTGTTTAAATTCCTTTCTTTTCATCATTCGAGCAAAAGCTTTACTTAGTATTTTTAAATAATCTTTTAACTCTGTAATAGGCGGGTTTTTTACTGTTAACGTCCCAAAAATCAAACCATCCTTTGAGTTGGTTTTTGCTATAAGCTCAGGCGTAATTTCACGTATTTTTTGCTGCAAGACGAATGCACGGACACGCTGGCACTCTACGCAATTGCGATCCCTGCATCTATGGGTGTGTAGGTTGTAAGCATACCCGCCCGAACCTATGGCAAGCTCTCGATGAGAACAACAACCAAAGACACGCCCGGCGCGTTTCTTCATAGCGTCAGCTTTGCCACCTTCGAGCGTTTCAGCTTGTAGGTAGTAGAGCTTGGCAAGTCTTATGCTCTTGCCTTTTCTTTCGTTCAATCTTTGCCCATTTTGGGCTGCATATGTGGCTAAAAATGGCACTCCGCCATTGTTGACATTATCCTCATATGCTTTATTATTTTCATAAAGCATCTGATCAATCCGTTTTCTTTTGTAGCTTCGCAACTCAAAAGTTACGGGATTTTTCTTTTTTGTCAAACGCTTAAAAAATCGACATAACCAAAAACACTCGCAAGATTCCCCCTAACGATTGATCCCGTCCCATTTAGCACCCGTTTTTTAACCGCTTTAAGCTATCCCGTCCCAAAAACACCCCCTGTTTAGTGCTAAAAATGTAGAGCCGTCCCAGGTTCGCCCCTTATCGCTTTATGTTGTCCGTTTATCGGTTCTTTTAGCCCTCACTTACCCTGTATAAATTTTGCGCTTTTTTCCGTTTTGGTATGTAATTAAAAAAACAAAGAAATCCAGCAATGGCGCGGCTTGTAGCCCGATTTACCCCCCAAAATTCGTGCGATTTATTTCTTAATAATCAAGTTGAGTGCGCCCCTATGGGGCTTTAAAAGAAAGGTCAAAAGCAAAAGGCAAATCCTGAACGGATTTTAAACCCCCAACCCCCAGAGGGGGCTAAAAGACAAAAACCCTGCGACTGCCAGATCCAGAGAGAAAGGGAAGGGATAGGACGACAGACACGAAACAAACAAACCCACCCGGACGCCTGCCGCCCTGCGGTGAGTATAAAGGGCAAAAGGGCGGCTTAACAGGAGGAAGGCTCGCCGTGGCTCTCCTTCCCCCTTAGCCAAGGGTGGGGTCGTTCCGTCGCGTCAATGGTTCGCTACGCCCAGCAAGCTGGCCATTGACCCGCCTACACTCAAAAACCGAGGAACGACAGGTCAACACCCGGATAAAACGTAGATGCTACGGTCGCAATCGTTAACTGGATATTTACAGCAAGAACACCGCCCACCATATGCGCCCATGCCTTCCCTATTCCTTCCCCTTTGCCTGCGGCGGCATAAAGTATCAAGAACCCGCGAAAAATGGCGATAGCACCCAGCATTTGGACGAATAACAAAACAGACGTAAAAGCTAAACCAAGCCCCATCGGGTCGGTTGTAGGTATATCACTTAAAAGGCTTTGAGGCGTAAACGCTGCGGCTTTGTTGTTTAGTGTGTCGCTTAAAATCGGTATAAAACGCGCAACAGCTACCATGAGGGATGCGATGATAGTTTGAAAAATCGGCTTTGATATTCCAATCTTTCCCTCCCCAGCATTTTTATAGTTATTAATTGCAATAAACGCGATCCATATTCCTACAACGCCACACAATACAACGATAAAAGAAGAAACCGCCGACCAAGTGGCGGTTCCGTGTTTGAATAAATCAAGTAAGGTTAAACTTTTATCCATTGTTAACCTCCTTATTGTTTATTTTTGAGGTTTTTTTTTAAATGTTCGAGCTACTTTTTTAGCTTTTCTTTCTTCGAGTTCATTTTCAGCCCATTTCATCAATCCATTTTTAAAATCATCATCCTGATAATCGAAATACGCTAATAGCCCGACAACCTTTTTAAAATTGTCGTATCCTTCTAAATCATATTTTAAAATTTCCGCTGAAATCGCTTTCATATTTTTAGCGTTCGCTTGGTCTTTTAAATGTTTTTCTTTTTTCTCTAACGCCGCGAGTTCTCTTTTTAATCTCTCTTTTTGTTGTTGTAAGCTCATATAGCCCCCTTATTTTATAATGTTTTGCTTTTTCTTTTTTTTTAATTCTTCCCTGCGCCTTATAATATAAAGCGCAGATAATGAAACAATAACGATAATGTTTAGAATAAAAGTTATAATCATTTTATAGCCGCCAAGGTTATTAATTTTTTAAAGTATTCCTCAACCTCTTTTAAATATTCAGCACCCCTTGCCTCATATTCTTTTTTATCAACGCAAAATGAAGGAAAATAATATCTATTAAATTTATCTTTTATTCCTTCCAGTTGGAAATAATCGCTTTTTATATCTTTTGTTTTTCTTAATTGCGCATTTGTTTTGAAAAATTTAAAAAACGCATTTCTAAAAGCTTTTTGTTCTATTTGCTCCCATCCCTTTACTTTATAAGTTGCTCGATAAGCAAAAACACGACCGTTATTTTCACCCAACGCATCAAAATAAAATTCCTTCAATTCTTCTGCCAATATATCAATTTCTGATTTTTCCATAATTCAAACCCCTCTTTTTTTCTTTTATATTTTTTCTTTAATATATAAAAAATAAATGTCAAATTTTTAATTGGTTTTATTTACTTTTTTTAAAAGGTTTTATTAAATAATAAAAAAGGCGGTAGCTGCGCACGAAGTAAGCCACATTTAGAACGTTAGTGATAAATGCCCGCTTATACATTCCCCTTCGGGGAACGTGCGGTCTCTGCGAGGCTTGAGGGCTTCGCCCTGGTTGCTTCGCAACCTGCGGAGGCTTACCAGCGCACCGCACGGCGCAAGGCTTCCCAATGCTTCGCAAAGGTTGCCCCCGCCTATGCCCCCCCTCCCCTTCCGTGTGTGTGTGGGCATAAAAAAACAAAAACAAAAGGAGTCCAGCCGTGGCAATATTTCATTTAAGCTTTAAAGTATTAACGCGTACAACAAAAACAGGCAAAAGCAAAAGCTCGCTATATTTAGCTGCTTATAACAGCAGAGAGAAATTAAAAGACGAGTTAACAGGTTTAACTTTTGATTACACCAAAAAAAACGATTTATATAAAAGTGGTATTATTTTACCAGAAGGTGCGCCTGCCAGTTTTTATGACAGGGCTACACTATGGCAAAATTGCGAGTTGGCAGAAAAACGCAAGGACTCGCAAATATGCAGATATGCCATTATTGCATTATGTAAAGAGCTAAACGCAGAGCAAAACGAAGGGCTTTTAAAAAAATACTTAAAACAGAACTTTGTTAAAAGGGGTATGTGTGCGGATTATGCTATACACGATATAAACGGAAAACCACACGCACATATAATGCTTACAATGCGAAAGTGTGAAAATGGAGGTTTTAGTAAAAAAAAGGCGCGAGAGTGGAATGATCCAAAATTGGCGGAAGTATGGCGGAGGCAGTGGTCAGTATTAGTTAATAAAACATTAAGAGAAAACGGACATAATAACACTATTACCCATTTAAGTTTTTTACGGCAAAAAGAGTTAGCAATTGCAAAAGCCCATGAAGCATTAGAAAATAACGACATTAAAAAAGCGGAGGATTTAATAAACGTTGCTAAAAAATTAGCAACTAAAAAACCAGTAAAACGTAAACCTACGGTTAAATTTTTAAAAGACAAAGTGCGGAAAAAAATATAAACCCAGAATTGCGCCAAAGGCTCAGACAGCAAAAAGAACAAAAAGAAGAAACAAACAAAAAAGAAAACAAATTAAATTTGATTTTTAGAAATTTAATATTAAGGTTTAAAGGAAGTAAAAAAACAGAAATAACAAAAATGACCGAAGCCGATTTTTTCAAAAATATGAAAACAGACGAAGAAGAGGCCGAAAATTTAGAATTAAATAAATATATAAATAAGGAGTTAGAGAATGAGCTTAATCAGAAAAATGACATTACACACGCACCCACGAGGGATCGAGTTAGAAACAGGACGCAAAAGAGTTATAAGTCATAGAGATGAAAACGGTAAAAGGTGGATTATTGAAATGACACTAAGAGATCCAGAAGAAGAATTAAAAAACAAAAAAGAAGAAGAATATAACGCTAAACAGATAAAAAATAACAGGTAATAAAAGCCCCATATATGGGGCTTAATTATTTATATTAAAATGGTGGGTTATCTTCCACTACTTCTATATTTAGCTCAATTTCTCTTTTTATATTTTCTAATTCTTCCGCCGTTAGAATGCTTTCCATTTTTTCATAAATAACGCTTTTAAATAAATAATCATGGAAAGGCTGATAAAATCCGCTTTTCCTTTCCACCAATTCACCCGCTTTTTCCATTCTTTTAAATGTTTTATATGTGCGTTCCGCAAGGATATTATGATTATTTATTTCTTCATTAACAGTTAAAAAATCACCTTTATTCATTGCTGCGATTATTATATCTAAAATATAATTTTTGCTTTCAAATTGTGCGAGCAATGTTGTTTTTATGCTGTTTATTGTGTTCGTTCTTTTCTTGTTTAAAGCTTCTTCTTCGGTCGTTTCAATAGCAATATATTTATGTTCATCGTCCCAAACTGCGCTATAAAATTTAGCCTGATTATTATCTAAATCTATTTTTATTTCTTTTTCATTGTATTCGCGTGGCGCAAGTTCACCTATAAGAGTTTTATAAATCCCGAAAAAAGAGATCGCCCTTATGTTCTTGATTTGCTTATCATATTCAAAAAACCACGCATCGCCACGAACAAGCGCCTTTTTGCTGTTTTCGTCTTCTTTTGCGGTATATTTAAGCACGTAGTTTATAACCTGATCGCCTTCTTTTTGAAGGGTTTCAATCGTCGCGTATTTTCTGTTTTCTCTTGTATAATCAGGTGCCTGAACGCGCAATATTTTTACAAAAGCTTTACCGCTTGGATAGTCTGCATAGTTAAAAATCCTACCCGTTTTCTCTACTTCCAATTTTAGACAATCAGTCCAGGCTGTCGCCCAATCATCAGAATTAATATAAAGAGGCGATTTTCTGGAAAAATAAGCGGATGTCACTTGTAGTAAAAAGTGAATATGCGGATGACAAAAATCTTCTCCGCTTTCACCTCTGGTGACTTCAAAACAACGAAAACCACCGATGGCAACCTGTTTAAATTCCTTTCTTTTCATCATTCGAGCAAAAGCTTTACTTAGTATTTTTAAATAATCTTTTAACTCTGTAATAGGCGGGTTTTTTACTGTTAACGTCCCAAAAATCAAACCATCCTTTGAGTTGGTTTTTGCTATAAGCTCAGGCGTAATTTCACGTATTTTTTGCTGCAAGACGAATGCACGGACACGCTGGCACTCTACGCAATTGCGATCCCTGCATCTATGGGTGTGTAGGTTGTAAGCATACCCGCCCGAACCTATGGCAAGCTCTCGATGAGAACAACAACCAAAGACACGCCCGGCGCGTTTCTTCATAGCGTCAGCTTTGCCACCTTCGAGCGTTTCAGCTTGTAGGTAGTAGAGCTTGGCAAGTCTTATGCTCTTGCCTTTTCTTTCGTTCAATCTTTGCCCATTTTGGGCTGCATATGTGGCTAAAAATGGCACTCCGCCATTGTTGACATTATCCTCATATGCTTTATTATTTTCATAAAGCATCTGATCAATCCCGTTTTCTTTTGTAGCTTCGCAACTCAAAAGTTACGGGATTTTTCTTTTTTGTCAAACGCTTAAAAAATCGACATAACCAAAAACACTCGCAAGATTCCCCCTAACGATTGATCCCGTCCCATTTAGCACCCGTTTTTTAACCGCTTTAAGCTATCCCGTCCCAAAAACACCCCCTGTTTAGTGCTAAAAATGTAGAGCCGTCCCAGGTTCGCCCCTTATCGCTTTATGTTGTCCGTTTATCGGTTCTTTTAGCCCTCACTTACCCTGTATAAATTTTGCGCTTTTTTCCGTTTTGGTATGTAATTAAAAAAACAAAGAAATCCAGCAATGGCGCGGCTTGTAGCCCGATTTACCCCCCAAAATTCGTGCGATTTATTTCTTAATAATCAAGTTGAGTGCGCCCCTATGGGGCTTTAAAAGAAAGGTCAAAAGCAAAAGGCAAATCCTGAACGGATTTTAAACCCCCAACCCCCAGAGGGGGCTAAAAGACAAAAACCCTGCGACTGCCAGATCCAGAGAGAAAGGGAAGGGATAGGACGACAGACACGAAACAAACAAACCCACCCGGACGCCTGCCGCCCTGCGGTGAGTATAAAGGGCAAAAGGGCGGCTTAACAGGAGGAAGGCTCGCCGTGGCTCTCCTTCCCCCTTAGCCAAGGGTGGGGTCGTTCCGTCGCGTCAATGGTTCGCTACGCCCAGCAAGCTGGCCATTGACCCGCCTACACTCAAAAACCGAGGAACGACAGGTCAACACCCGGATAAAACGTAGATGCTACGGTCGCAATCGTTAACTGGATATTTACAGCAAGAACACCGCCCACCATATGCGCCCATGCCTTCCCTATTCCTTCCCCTTTGCCTGCGGCGGCATAAAGTATCAAGAACCCGCGAAAAATGGCGATAGCACCCAGCATTTGGACGAATAACAAAACAGACGTAAAAGCTAAACCAAGCCCCATCGGGTCGGTTGTAGGTATATCACTTAAAAGGCTTTGAGGCGTAAACGCTGCGGCTTTGTTGTTTAGTGTGTCGCTTAAAATCGGTATAAAACGCGCAACAGCTACCATGAGGGATGCGATGATAGTTTGAAAAATCGGCTTTGATATTCCAATCTTTCCCTCCCCAGCATTTTTATAGTTATTAATTGCAATAAACGCGATCCATATTCCTACAACGCCACACAATACAACGATAAAAGAAGAAACCGCCGACCAAGTGGCGGTTCCGTGTTTGAATAAATCAAGTAAGGTTAAACTTTTATCCATTGTTAACCTCCTTATTGTTTATTTTTGAGGTTTTTTTTAAATGTTCGAGCTACTTTTTTAGCTTTTCTTTCTTCGAGTTCATTTTCAGCCCATTTCATCAATCCATTTTTAAAATCATCATCCTGATAATCGAAATACGCTAATAGCCCGACAACCTTTTTAAAATTGTCGTATCCTTCTAAATCATATTTTAAAATTTCCGCTGAAATCGCTTTCATATTTTTAGCGTTCGCTTGGTCTTTTAAATGTTTTTCTTTTTTCTCTAACGCCGCGAGTTCTCTTTTTAATCTCTCTTTTTGTTGTTGTAAGCTCATATAGCCCCCTTATTTTATAATGTTTTGCTTTTTCTTTTTTTTTAATTCTTCCCTGCGCCTTATAATATAAAGCGCAGATAATGAAACAATAACGATAATGTTTAGAATAAAAGTTATAATCATTTTATAGCCGCCAAGGTTATTAATTTTTTAAAGTATTCCTCAACCTCTTTTAAATATTCAGCACCCCTTGCCTCATATTCTTTTTTATCAACGCAAAATGAAGGAAAATAATATCTATTAAATTTATCTTTTATTCCTTCCAGTTGGAAATAATCGCTTTTTATATCTTTTGTTTTTCTTAATTGCGCATTTGTTTTGAAAAATTTAAAAAACGCATTTCTAAAAGCTTTTTGTTCTATTTGCTCCCATCCCTTTACTTTATAAGTTGCTCGATAAGCAAAAACACGACCGTTATTTTCACCCAACGCATCAAAATAAAATTCCTTCAATTCTTCTGCCAATATATCAATTTCTGATTTTTCCATAATTCAAACCCCTCTTTTTTTCTTTATATTTTTTCTTTAATATATAAAAATAAATGTCAAATTTTTAATTGGTTTTATTTACTTTTTTTTAAAAGGTTTTATTAAATAATAAAAAAGGCGGTAGCTGCGCACGAAGTAAGCCACATTTAGAACGTTAGTGATAAATGCCCGCTTATACATTCCCCTTCGGGGAACGTGCGGTCTCTGCGAGGCTTGAGGGCTTCGCCCTGGTTGCTTCGCAACCTGCGGAGGCTTACCAGCGCACCGCACGGCGCAAGGCTTCCCAATGCTTCGCAAAGGTTGCCCCCGCCTATGCCCCCCCTCCCCTTCCGTGTGTGTGTGGGCATAAAAAACAAAAACAAAAGGAGTCCAGCCGTGGCAATATTTCATTTAAGCTTTAAAGTATTAACGCGTACAACAAAAACAGGCAAAAGCAAAAGCTCGCTATATTTAGCTGCTTATAACAGCAGAGAGAAATTAAAAGACGAGTTAACAGGTTTAACTTTTGATTACACCAAAAAAAACGATTTATATAAAAGTGGTATTATTTTACCAGAAGGTGCGCCTGCCAGTTTTTATGACAGGGCTACACTATGGCAAAATTGCGAGTTGGCAGAAAAACGCAAGGACTCGCAAATATGCAGATATGCCATTATTGCATTATGTAAAGAGCTAAACGCAGAGCAAAACGAAGGGCTTTTAAAAAAATACTTAAAACAGAACTTTGTTAAAAGGGGTATGTGTGCGGATTATGCTATACACGATATAAACGGAAAACCACACGCACATATAATGCTTACAATGCGAAAGTGTGAAAATGGAGGTTTTAGTAAAAAAAAGGCGCGAGAGTGGAATGATCCAAAATTGGCGGAAGTATGGCGGAGGCAGTGGTCAGTATTAGTTAATAAAACATTAAGAGAAAACGGACATAATAACACTATTACCCATTTAAGTTTTTTACGGCAAAAAGAGTTAGCAATTGCAAAAGCCCATGAAGCATTAGAAAATAACGACATTAAAAAAGCGGAGGATTTAATAAACGTTGCTAAAAAATTAGCAACTAAAAAACCAGTAAAACGTAAACCTACGGTTAAATTTTTAAAAGACAAAGTGCGGAAAAAAATATAAACCCAGAATTGCGCCAAAGGCTCAGACAGCAAAAAGAACAAAAAGAAGAAACAAACAAAAAAGAAAACAAATTAAATTTGATTTTTAGAAATTTAATATTAAGGTTTAAAGGAAGTAAAAAAACAGAAATAACAAAAATGACCGAAGCCGATTTTTTCAAAAATATGAAAACAGACGAAGAAGAGGCCGAAAATTTAGAATTAAATAAATATATAAATAAGGAGTTAGAGAATGAGCTTAATCAGAAAAATGACATTACACACGCACCCACGAGGGATCGAGTTAGAAACAGGACGCAAAAGAGTTATAAGTCATAGAGATGAAAACGGTAAAAGGTGGATTATTGAAATGACACTAAGAGATCCAGAAGAAGAATTAAAAAACAAAAAAGAAGAAGAATATAACGCTAAACAGATAAAAAATAACAGGTAATAAAAGCCCCATATATGGGGCTTAATTATTTATATTAAAATGGTGGGTTATCTTCCACTACTTCTATATTTAGCTCAATTTCTCTTTTTATATTTTCTAATTCTTCCGCCGTTAGAATGCTTTCCATTTTTTCATAAATAACGCTTTTAAATAAATAATCATGGAAAGGCTGATAAAATCCGCTTTTCCTTTCCACCAATTCACCCGCTTTTTCCATTCTTTTAAATGTTTTATATGTGCGTTCCGCAAGGATATTATGATTATTTATTTCTTCATTAACAGTTAAAAAATCACCTTTATTCATTGCTGCGATTATTATATCTAAAATATAATTTTTGCTTTCAAATTGTGCGAGCAATGTTGTTTTTATGCTGTTTATTGTGTTCGTTCTTTTCTTGTTTAAAGCTTCTTCTTCGGTCGTTTCAATAGCAATATATTTATGTTCATCGTCCCAAACTGCGCTATAAAATTTAGCCTGATTATTATCTAAATCTATTTTTATTTCTTTTTCATTGTATTCGCGTGGCGCAAGTTCACCTATAAGAGTTTTATAAATCCCGAAAAAAGAGATCGCCCTTATGTTCTTGATTTGCTTATCATATTCAAAAAACCACGCATCGCCACGAACAAGCGCCTTTTTGCTGTTTTCGTCTTCTTTTGCGGTATATTTAAGCACGTAGTTTATAACCTGATCGCCTTCTTTTTGAAGGGTTTCAATCGTCGCGTATTTTCTGTTTTCTCTTGTATAATCAGGTGCCTGAACGCGCAATATTTTTACAAAAGCTTTACCGCTTGGATAGTCTGCATAGTTAAAAATCCTACCGTTTTCTCTACTTCCAATTTAGACAATCAGTCCAGGCTGTCGCCCAATCATCAGAATTAATATAAAGAGGCGATTTTCTGGAAAAATAAGCGGATGTCACTTGTAGTAAAAAGTGAATATGCGGATGACAAAAATCTTCTCCGCTTTCACCTCTGGTGACTTCAAAACAACGAAAACCACCGATGGCAACCTGTTTAAATTCCTTTCTTTTCATCATTCGAGCAAAAGCTTTACTTAGTATTTTTAAATAATCTTTTAACTCTGTAATAGGCGGGTTTTTTACTGTTAACGTCCCAAAAATCAAACCATCCTTTGAGTTGGTTTTTGCTATAAGCTCAGGCGTAATTTCACGTATTTTTTGCTGCAAGACGAATGCACGGACACGCTGGCACTCTACGCAAT
>NZ_CP011865.1 GCF_001521715.1 Enterobacter asburiae | reverse complement strand
GTAGCGATAGTGGCAGAAACAGCACGATCCCGCCGTCGGCGAACGGATATTTCGCCAGCTCGTCGCGCAGACGCCCGGTGGCGCGCGGCTAAACGCCAGGAAATCCTCTTCGCCCTGACGCTGCAGGCGCAGGCTATCAGCCAGTTCACTCTCTTCGCTGAACAGGCCATAGGCTTTATTTTTGGCGCTGTAGACGCGATGCAGCTCTGCCATCATCTCCACCACGGTCGCCGTAGGTTCCAGTAACGAATCGCGCAGCACCACTTCAAGGGTTTGCTCATCACGCTTGATAAGCTGGTGCAAGGCAATCTGGTTGATTTCCAGACTCATGATAAACTCTCCTTTTAGACCGGGCGGTATTCAACCACCACCAGGACATGTGTGCAACAACAGATAAAAAAGGGGAAAAAAGCTGTTGCTACGTGTAATATGTTGCCCTTTCATCAACAAACTGATTTTGATTTATGCCACAACATTCCCGCTACAGTGATGAACCACGTTGAACAACTGCTCAGTGAGCTGGTCAACGCGTACTGGAAAAAATAAAACGCCGACGCGATCTCTCCCTGATGGTTTTGGGAAATATGGTCACCAACCTGATTAACACCAGCGTTGCTCCGGCTCAGCGTCAGGCGATCGCAAAATCGTTCGCTCAAGCTTTACAGTCGTCCGTCAGCAACGACCCGGCCCATTAAGGGATACGAACAACAGTTTATGGTGACGAATCGTCAGCGCTACCGTGAAAAAGTCTCCCAGATGGTCAGCTGGGGGCACTGGTTTGCTCCTGTTCAACATTCTGCTGGCGACGGTCATTGGCTGTCGTTATCTGTTGTCGCAGACTGGCCACAACGCTAACCGGGCGTATCTACTCCTGGATGAGCGTTGCTGGGTCACTTTAGCTTTTTGGTTTTCGCCACCTATCTGCTGATCTCTGTTCCCCTTGACGTTTATCGTCATGTCGCAGGCGTCTGATGCGGTTCTTGTCCGCCATTCTTGCGACGGGTGGGGATGACGCTGCTGGCTTATCGACAGTGAAGTGTTCACCCGCTTCACCTGCACCTCAACCCCATCGTCTGGGAACTGGTGATTAACCCCCGACCAGAACGAAACTGCCCGTGACTGGCAGCTGATGTTTATCAGCGTCCCTGGTGATCCTGCTGATTGAGATGCTGTTCGCTACCTGGAGCTGGCAAAAGCTCCGCAGCCTGACCGGCGACGCCATTATGCGAAGCCCGTCGCCGCGCTCTTTTTCGTCTCTTTCTATCAGTTCGCACATCATGTATATCTGGGCGGATGCGAACTTCTTATCGCCCTATTACCATGCAGCGCGCGAACCTGCCGCTCTCGTACCCGATGACGGCCCGTCGCTTCCTCGAGAAACACGGCCTGCTTGATGCGCAGGAGTACCAGCGCCGTCTTATCGAGCAGAGGCAACCCGGAAGCCGTCAGCGTTCGGTAGTCCTCTGAGCGACACTGAACTACCGCGATATGGGCGCGGGCAAAACGTCCTGCTGATCACCGTCGATGGCCTGAACTATTCCCGTTTCGAGAAGCAGATGCCGGCGCTGGCCGCTTCGCGAGTCAAAACGTCTCGTTTACTCAGCATATGAGCTCCGGTAACACCGCCGATGCGGGCATCTTTGGCTCTTCTATGGCATTTCAGCCGGCTACATGGACGGCGTACTGTCTACCCGCACGCCTGCGGCGCTGATCACCGGCTGAATCAGCAAGGCTATCAGTTAGGGTTGTTCTCCTCCGATGGCTTTAACAGCCCGCTCTACCGCCAGGCGCTGCTGTCCGATTTCTCACTGCCGACGGCGCAAAAACAGTCCGATGCGCAGACCGCCAGCCAATGGATAAACTGGCTGCAGCGCTACGCCCAGGAAGATAACCGCTGGTTCTCATGGGTTGCCTTTAACGGCACAACGCTTGCTGACAGCAATAAGAGTGACTTTGCGCGCCGCTACGGTCGCGCGGCTGGCGACGTTGATACGCAGATAGGCCGCGTGCTTGACGCGCTTCGCGAGTCGGGCAAGCTGGACAACACCGTGGTGATCGTGACCGCGGGCCATGGCATCCCGCTAGGTGACGAGACGAAGAGTATGAGCTGGTCTCGCCCGAATCTGCAGGTTCCGCTGGTGATCCACTGGCCTGGCACCCCGGCGCAGCGCATCAATATGCTCACCGAGCATAAAGATGTGATGACTACCCTGATGCAACGCCTGCTGCACGTCAGCACGCCAGCAAACGAATATTCGCAGGGGCAGGATCTCTTCAGCGCCGCGCGCCGCCACAGCTGGGTGACGGCGGCGGGGAATAATACGCTGGTAGTCACCACGCCGAAGCTGACGCTGGTTCTGAACAGCAACGGGAATTATCAGACGTATAATCTGCAGGGTGAACGGTTGAAAGATCAGAAACCGCAGCTGAGCCTGCTGCTTCAGGTCCTGACGGATGAGAAGCGCTTCATCGCTAACTGATTAATAATAAACCAGTTAGCGACAGATTCCCTTGCATTCAAAACGGAATCGAGTAGTATTCTTTTTATGCGTCGGCACGTAGCGCAGCCTGGTAGCGCACCGTCATGGGGTGTCGGGGTCGGAGGTTCAAATCCTCTCGTGCCGACCAAAAACACATTGAAAACCAGCCTCTTACGGCTGGTTTTTTCATGTTTAAAATTTGTACGGGGAAGCATTGGGGAAAAATGGGGGAATAACCCCCGACATTTACACGCTATATTACAGGCGATTTATCGTCTTTAACTTGGTTAAGTGTATGTGTAAGAACGCCGTGTACCGTTACGTCATTCAGAGCTTCCCCTTCTATCGCTTCACCATCTTGAGTGATCAGCGCGTGGCCCATTAGCTTCACGAACTGGTTTCTCCCGTCCATGCTAACCAGCAACGTATCCCCTCCTTCTGGCTTCAGACTGACGTTAATAACGGCCCAGCCGCATGAAGTTTCAATAACCCGGCAGTTGTTATCTACACCGCAGATAACATCTATCGTCATGCGCTGCTCCTGGTAATCCATGGCTGGCGATGGAAATCCCATTAGAAAACCCTCCCCATCGTTACGCAGGATCCAGTATCGGTTCTCACTTCCGTTTGTCGTCTTATCGGCGAAGTCCGGCTGGTATCGCTCGATCCATGAATTTGCATCCGCTTGGCTGAAATGCCAGTGCCTCTCCTGCAGTTCAGCGATGAATTTGTCTGTATGCAGGCAGAGATAGCCCTTCGGGTTTGCTGTATGGCCGCAATAAAAGCAGCACGAATATCCGGTTGACGAGGCATGAACACACCCTCACTCACTTATTGACTGTATGCATATACAGTAGTATTTTATAAAAACAGATCAAGCACAGGCAATTTTTCACTTATAAGAGGATCGGTATGTTTGTTGAGCTGGTTTATGACAAGCGAAATGTTGAAGGGCTCCAAGGAGCCAGAGAGATCATCCTGGCTGAGCTAACAAGCGAGTGCACCAGATTTTTCCTGATGCAGAAGTGAAGGTAAAGCCGATGCAGGCGAACGGCTTGAATAGTGACGCCAGCAAAAGCGATCGGGAAAAGTTGAATCGCATGCTGGAGGAGATGTTTGAAGAGGCCGATATGTGGCTGGTTCTGAATTTCCGACAGTTCGCCAGGCTGGGCTCTAATATGGCCGGGCAGCGACAGTATTAGCTGACTGCCCGACCATGGCTTGGCTGATTTATCCCACAGGAAATTTTTTATATAGCGTGCATACTGCAACGTCATAAATTATTGCAACCTGCTTCCTGTCTACGCCGTTCGCTATCAACCGCCCTGCCTGAGCCCATTGCTCTTGGGTGAGCTTCGGACGCCTGCCGCCGATTCTCCCTTTCTCACGAGCTGCAGCCAGACCTGCCCGGGTGCGTTCCACAATCAACTCCCTCTCCATTTCCGCCAGGGCTGACATGATATGGAAGATGAAGCGCCCATCGGGCTTGATGTATCGATACTGTCGGTGAGGCTCTTAAAGTGGATACCGCGCTGCCGAAGTTCGTCCACCAGCAGCACCAGATTACGCATGCTGCGCCCAAGCCGATCCAGCTTCCAGACCACCAGCGTATCCCCCTCATTTAATGCCTTGAGAAGCTTTTTTAGTGCTGGCCGGTTTGCTACCGTTCCGCTCATTTTTTCTTCGAAAATTGTTCACATCCTGCGCGTTCGAGCGCTTGCCGCTGAAGATCCGTATTTTGGTCATTTGTTGACACCCTTACATAGCCAATTTGCATATTTTTCACCCAGTTATTTCAGCAAAAAAATCAGGTGAAGTTATCGCCAGGCCGCTTGAGAGCAATCTATAAAACGTCGGTTTGGGAAACAGCGCCACAAGGAACGTTGGAACGGCTGCCGGAACCGTGGCGGCCGGGGATGATTCGCGGTTGAATACTGTCGATAAAAAAACAGGGGGAAATGTTTCCGGCAGTTTGATGGTAACTCAGGGCAATAGTATTGGGGTATCCACGCAGGAAGGTGGTGATAAGGCTGTTAAGCTATACAACATTACAGGGGATGGGACTGTCGGAAGTTATGTAAACGCTGTGGGAGGGGCCTGGTATAACGGAAACTGGTCTCTTGGTGGCGTTCGGGGAAGCGGGACTAATTTAGACAGAGCGCAGTTAAATGTTAATAGCGGAACTGGTACGGCGGGTTCATTTTTATTTTACCCCGATGAGAGATTCAAATCATCTTCGTGTGGAGCTGATGGAGCTGGTTATGGTGGCTCATGGTCAGACATTAACACATGGCAAAGAAATATCTCTTTTTTTAGGGGTAACGTATCCGTTAACAATGATGCTGGGTTTATTCCTTTTGCCCGTTGGCATAGTCAATGCAGTGGTGGATATTCTTCAACAGTAGGGCTTGGTTCTATAGCTACCGGGCCTAGTTCGTGGGCGGATGTAGCAATAACAACACTCGGGGATGGTGGTTCTGCCGGACAGCGTATATTTCAATTCACGACAGCAAACGGCGATATATACGCCAACGCTGGTGGAAATCTTTCCGGTAACTATATTTTCCAGAAGCAGCCTAACTGTGACATTACGCTGAAGCACGATATTAAATATGATGATGGTTATCAGTCATACGAGAATATCAAGAAATTCCTGCCAGCAACTTACGTCTACAACGATGACCCTCGTGAGAGAGTTCGCCGAGGTGTAATCGCTCAGGACGTCATGAAGATTGATAGTGAGTACGTCAAGCTGGTCCCTGCTGCGCCAAAGTTTGATAGCGAAGGAAGCAGGGTTGATGCTGATGATACGTTGGCGCTTGATACGAACGTCATTATGCTTGATACCGTGCTGGCCCTGAACTACGTCATCAAGAAGCTGGAGGCTACACAGAACGAGCTGGAGGAGCTTAAGCTAAAAATAGCGGCATCATGAAGCCTGAGCATTCAGCTGCAGCCCGTTCCGGTAAATGACGGGCTGCATTTTTTCAGTGGCCTTACTCTTTTACAGGGGCTCTCGTTGTATATTTCTGTCGTTGATTCCAGATGCTGTCTGCGGGCATTTCCACTCGAATACTGACAAACTGGTCACGCGGAATATCGACCGGAGCGCCATCATCAACACCCAGTAATTCATTTCTGGCGAATGTTGGCGCGTCTGGATACGTGCGGTGATAGGTTTTCACTAACACTGAACCGTCAGCATTAACGTCATAATCCAGCCAGATCAGGGGCTGTTTGTTGCGGTCTGTGGGGATATCAAAACCACCATCAATGCCGCCCCATGCGGCGTCCGAGTTTAGCCCTTCACAACCTTCAACCAGATATTCACCTTTGGCTAGACGGGTTACAGTACAGCCCTCTGATTCATCGTTGGTCAGGTATCTGCCATCGGAAAAAAGTTTAATCACAGGCGAGGCAGCTTTCAGTGTCCCATCACTGGACTTTGTGGTATTGCCGTTATGATAAACCTCTAGCCACCCAGAATTAACCCCATCAGCCATTGTCATCCATGTGAATCTTTTTCCTCCCATCGAGAATGCAGAAAATGATTGCTGGGAAACATCATTTGGGCCATTTCCCCAACTGCGCTCAGATATTCTAATACCCATAGAGTAATATTGTGGCCCGCCTGAAGTTGATGGAGACATCATAATAAACCTGCTGCCTAATGATTTATCCCACACGTCAGTAATTACCTGCGCTGAACTATTCCCCAGGCCAAACGCTCCCACCTGCATTACGTTTCCTGCAGCTGTTCCCACGTCCTTCGTGGCGCTACTTCCCAAACCGACCTTTATTCACCTTCATCCGTAGTCATTGCCAGTTCGTCGTCCCTGAGTTTTTGGTTGTATAAAGAATCGGCAGGCATTTCGACACGGACGGACACAAACTGGTCGCGTGGAATATCCACCGGATCGCCATCGCTGATACCCTGCAACTCGTTCCTGGCGAATGCAGGCGCGCCAGGATGTGTTCGATGATAGGTTTTTACCAGCACAGAACCATCCGCGTTAACCTCATAATCCAGCCAGATAAGAGGCTGTTTGTTTCTGTCGGTTGGGATATCAAAACCGCCATCGATGCCACCCCAGGCCGCATCAGAGTTAAGCCCCTCACACCCTTCAACCAGGTATTCACCGATGCCCAGACGAGTGACAGAGCAGCCATCAGATTCATCGTTAGTCTGGCATGATCCATCCGAAAACACTTTAACCACAGGCGATGCTGCTTTGAGCGTGCCATCGCTGGCTCTGGTGGTATTGCCCGTGGTGTAAGCCTCATGATATGACCAGGACGAGCCACTGTAATACGAGAACCATGTTCGCCTGAGGTTATAAGACTGATGAATACGAGTTGGCCTGGAACCTCGGTTGATGATCAAAGTAGTCAGGTCAGTAGAAACACCAATTTCTGAATATCCATCCTGCGTAGAACCATAAAAACCAGATGGGGTAGCGTCATTCTGTGTGCGAATACTTGCCCATTTGGTAATACAGTCCCCACTCCAAAATCACCAACGGAAAGCATATCCCCGGAGGTGCTGTAGGCGTTTCTCGTGGCGCTACTTCCCAAACCGAGGTTTGCGCGAGCGTCAGCTTCGGTCTTTGCCCCAGTCCCGCCCTGTGCAATAGAAAGCGCAGTAGTGAGCCCTTTCAGCTCGGTGATATCGCTGTTGGACCCCTTTCTGGCAAGCGCGCCAATACTTGGAATATTAACGGAGGTTCCGTTGATGGTAACGGTGATGGTCTGGTTTGCTGAGGTAGTGGCGAACGTCTCCCACGCGCCAATGTTCTCGTCATACTCTTTGATAAGCTGCGACATCGCCTGTGCCAGTCCGTCGACAGAGATGTTGTCGGACACCAGTATTCCATACTTCTGGCCGCTCAGCGCCGGGGAAGCAGCAGGCGTAACCGTCATTGACGTGGCGCTGTTCACAGATGAAATCTGGAACATCTGCACCGGGTTAGACATGACGATGATCGTCTGGCCAGCGCGGACCTGGCTGGCTGGCGCAGTCCAGTTCGTACCCGTTCCGGTGGCGGTATTTCCGTTGATAGCAATAGTGCCAGTGTTATAAAGCATGAACTACCTCACGATAATAACGATCGTTTAAAGCGATCAATAATGTAAAATTGATCGCTCTTATCAATCTGACTATTTTTTAAACTCGAATAAAATGGATATTCCCGCAGATACAGGAATGTAGAAATGAAACGATTATTCGCCATGGCACTTTTGCTGGCGGCTGGCTGTGCCGATAAAGACAGAGACTATGCCTTTAAAATGGATTACCCGGTGGATGCGGCGCGCTTATCTCTGGGGGGAGATATTCACGTAAATATCGACTGTGCCACGAGGGAAGTTAACGTAATTTCAGACAGCAGCAATGGCATTTTCAGCCGACATATAAATAAGCGGCTAAGCAATATCTGTTATAAGAAAACGGATAAGCTTGATGTGGTATACCGCTTCGAACCTGCAAAAGGTGTGAAGCAAAACATGATCGCTACTCAATACCCGCGCGTCCCACCCATATCAAATTCCGACAAACTGAGCGATGGGAATTCGTAGCCCTCGCCCCTGAAGTGTCTGGCTCCAGTTGCGCTGATTTTTTGTGATGTACCTCCCCTGCAGCTGTGAGCCTGTCCATTTGAGTACGATTCCTGAATAACCAACGACAGTTCCGTCGTCACTGAGGTTGCCTGGGCAGTTGTTAACCAGAATCCACGGATTAAAACCCAGGTTTATCGCAAAGGTATTGTTCTGCAGATCGTAATTGGCAGGAACGTCGAAAAACCCCACCACGCGCGGCATTTTCGATGCCGAGGCGGCGCTCCAGATAAGATTCCCCGCGCTGTCGAAAACATCCAAATATCCGCTCTGCATTCCAACGTTTCTGGACGTGCGTATCATACTGCCCGCATTGTCTTCCAGAAGGTCAGCGCCTGGTAAGCCATACTTGTTAGTATCCAGCTGCAGCCAGCGCAAATTCCCATCATTCCAGAATTGCGGCTGGGTAATACCCAGCGTGCTTCCGTTTCCGAACGGGCTATCCACGCGGTAATAACCTTTGTCAGTCACTGCGCCGAGCGCACGCTGATCATAAAAAAGTGTCGACCTGTTTTGTGAATCAACCAGCAATTTTCCAGCGCTGTTATAAACTTCGAATCCACTCATTGAAAGTTATAAACCTCCATATTAAGAGTTATCGAAATACTGCCGCCGCTCGGTAAATAAAAAACGGTAAAGCCACCATTAAAAGCCCGGCAATAATATTCATTTATTACTCCTGCCGAACTCGCCGATACGATTGATATAAATGACCCGTCCTGCGTTACCCCGGAAAAGGAAACGTCCTTGGCCGTTTCCCCCGCTGCAAATGTTACAGACGTGCTTCCAATATATCGGGATAGCATAATCACTTAAATCAACGGCAATACGGCCTGCACCGTCCCAGCATTGCAAACCCTGTGGCATCACCATAACCCATTCTGACACGCAGCACGTTGTTGCTGTCGTAGATGCGAATGAGAGTGCTGGATATCAGCATCCTCCCGCCCCCGGCCACTCCGTTAATTTCGAACGTTCCTCCCTTATCAAGCTTCCAGCCTGCAGATCCAGCCACATAATTATTCGACTGGATATAGTTGCCGATTTTGGCGTTCTCAATGGTACCGTCCTGGATGAAGCTGGCCCTGATGAACGTCTGCCCATTCTGGATCACAAATGGCAACGCCACGCTGTTTCCTGCTGCCGTAGTGACGGCGAAGCGGTCAGCCAGGAAGATAACCTGCGACTGCATGCCGGATGGCGTATTCTCCACGCCGATACCCATCCCCGCGGCGTAATACTGCCCGTTGCTGGAGACACCAACCTTGATGTTGTACATCGCGCTGAGTTCGCCATTAACGTTGGCTATAGCCTGAGCGTTAGTGGTGATGGCGGAGGTATGCCCGTTCACGGTCGCCGTAATGCCATTTATCTGCGTGGCCGTAGCCTGCTGATAGTCGGAGAACGTCTGATTCAGGCTGTTGATGGATGCCTTGTTGCCGTTGACGTCCGTCTGCAGGCTCAGCAGAGAGCGCGCTGTTGCCTCCCTGTCGTTGACAATCACCTCATCAATACGGTCCAGACTCGCGCTGTTGCCGGCGACCGATGCAGACAGGGTTTTACGCGCAGCCACCTGCGCCAGCCCGTTCTGGATAATGGCAATCGCTGAGTTCTTGACCCCGCCCGTCATGCCGTCCATAGACACACTGATGCTGTCGATTCGCTGGCCCAGCGCGGTATCAGCCGTCGCAACGGTCTGCTCAAGCTCAGAGAGGGAAGACGACACTTCACCGACCGTGCTCGAAAGCTCATTAACGCTGGTCTGAACCTTCCCGACGTCCTGGGCATTTTTGGCGATATCCTTCGCCTGCTGCTCCAGTTCGTCGTTGGCCTGTTTGATGTCGTCAGCCATGCCAGCAATTTTTTCATTGCTGTCCACCGCGTTCTCGATCAGGTCCTTGAAGGTTTCCGACTCTTTCATATCCTCCAGAATGTCATTGGTTATTTCGCTGACATCTATCGAGGACGTGCCCATGACCCAGTCGGTCCAGTCCCCGGCGTTACCGATACGGTCAATCAGGCGCGCGCGGTACCACTGGCGAACGCCGGCAGGCATGGGACCATGCTGATAATCTGAAGCCGGGTACGGCACCAGGACCAGCAGTTCAGGATTGGCGTAGTCGGCAGTTGTGGCGCGCTGAATCTCTGTATAGGCCGTGTCGCCTGAGCCATCCGGAAATTTCCAGGTCAGGTCGATATGCCAGACCACATCTTCGGTCGCCAGGAAGTTGAGCGGAGTACCCGGTTTTCCCGTTTTACCTGAGAGATAAGTTGTTTCACCGTATCCCCATGGTGACGACGTATCCTGGCGCATTCAGCGCCCGTACGCGCACGTCATAGCCGCCCGAATAAATGCCCTGAACCGAGAAACCCTGCGCGCTGGTAACCGGAACGTTTATCCAGTCTCCGTTGTCCTTGCGCCACTGTGCGACGTAACGGATTGCGCCCTCCACCTTATCCCATGACACGTCCAGGCTTGCTACAGTCAGCCCCTGAGACACATGATCGCTCTCAGTCACCACGATATTCTTCGGAGCAGACAGGACGCTTATCGGCGTGACGGTAATCGGGGGCGACTCGACCCGAACGCCGTCATCGATGTAACGAATATTTGTTTGGATCGTGCTGAACGGCCGTAATAGTGAAACCGCCTGTGCTATCGTCGTTAGCCGCGATTGAGGTGACCCTGAAATACTGTATTGCGAGGTTATCACTGTCTATCGCCCAGACAGCGCCCGCCACAGGAACCTGACTGAATGCTGTAGCCACCGTCACCGTTTTTTTATCGGCGCTCACCGCGCTGATTGTCCGCGTCTGGGCTTTCCGTCGGAAGGTTAACCACCAGCCGGTCTTTCGCCGCGTAGTCTATTTCTCGATCGAGGGTAATCTGGCGGCCATTGACCGCGCTTATGCGGCCCCCGTTCTCCTTACCAGAGCGGAAAGGATCGGCGACACCGATAATTTCAGCGGGCAAAGGGATATAACCGTCCAGCCCACGCCAAACGATACAGTCCCGTCTTTGGCATTGGAGAGCAATACCCAGCGACCGCGTCGGTGCGCTTCACTTTGCGAGGTGCAGCCGATTGCGGTCAGGGACGTCTGCCGGACGTCGTAACGTTCTACAAGCGCAGAATCGTAAACCCCTCAACGGTATCGCTGTAATGGTTCTGCGGATCGGACCAGGACACCAGACAGGAGCTGTAGCGATTCTTGTATGAGCCGCCCGCATAAGTAAACAGCCCATCGATAACGTTTGAGACGTTATAGAACCCAGTCAACATCGTCCTGCGGGACGTCTGCCTGGACATAAATCTGATCGTTGCCCCAGAAGGTTATTCCACGAAATACCGCGGCGAGATCGTTAAGTACCTGCCAGGCGTCCTCCTGGCTCTGAATGAAAACGTTGCAGGTGAAACGCGGGTTCGGTGCCACCGGCCCCGTCGAAACCATTTCGTCACAGTACTGGGCGATTGAATACAGCGCCCACTTATCCACCATGGACGCATCCACGCGCGTGCCCATGCCGTAAATTTCATCCAGAACCAGATCGTAAAATATCCAGGCAGGGTTATTCGGACCAGGCATTTTGAACCCGCCGGACCATGAGCCAGAATAGGTTTCGGGTTGTCGGATCGTAATTATCCGGAACCTTAATCAGCTTGCCCTTTATCTTACAGGTCACTTTCGGTGCGCTGCCGTTGAACTGGCTGCTGTCCACTTCGACATACAGGAGCGCGGTTAATGGATAACGAAGCTTGCTGTCGATGACTTCCGCATACGAAAACACCTTGAAGGCGTTAACCAGTTTCGAATTTGATCCGCTGGCATCAGCCGTAATACGCCTGACCCTGACAGACCAGCCGGACGTGGATTTTGGCAGATCGATACGGTGGTCACGCTGATATTCCGTCGTGGTCTTTCCGTCAAACTTGCCGTTTACAACCGTTTTCCAGGCACCGCCGTCCGTTGATAAATCGATCGCATATTCGGTGACCGTGCCCACCATATCGCCGTTATCTTTATAGAGATACTGGACCGGAAGGCTGAGCTTGATGCGGATGGCATCCAGGGAAAGATTGGTAAACTGGCGTGTCCAGGGCGCGGTAGTGGTGACAGTTGTACCCACCGCCAGCTCGTTATCGACCTGGGGCATCCCGGCAATATAGGTCTGGTCCTGTGTGCCCTTGCGGAACTCCCATTTCACGCCGCTGAAGTTGTATTCCCCGCTGTCGTTTGCCAGCGGCGTATCGTTGAGAAAAATGTTCTGAGCGGTCAGGTCGCCCTGTATTTCCCCCTCAGAAACGGCAATGAGCATTTTTAATTTTGCGACCGACAGCAGATCGTCAGGCTGCTCAACCGGAGTATGTGAACTGCCACCTCCCCCTTTGGCACCCTGCAGGATGGTTTCTTGTTTAAGAAGCTGCATTTTTTCACCCATAAAAAAAGATGCCGAAGCACCTTTAAGTTAGTGGCCGCTGGCCTACTGCTGATCGCTCGAGTACATACCGGCGCTGACTATCGCTCCCCCTGCCTCGATCAGACCGTAGGCCAGGGGGACAGGATGCCCCATAGCGACCGTATTGACCGCGCCCCGAAGGCGTAGTTAGGCGTGTTGTCCGTGCTGGAGGATTTACCCGCGCCGAAGGATGGCTGGGGCGTGAGCATCTGGACAACACACCAGCATCATTGACACCCCGACCCGGTCAAAATTGACGTGGCGCTGATGGCTGTTGCACTCATCGCCGCCCCCCAGGCTGCCATACTCGCACCCCGCGGTAAAGAATGCAGCGACCAGCGCAACGGCACCGACAACTATCTGCAGGACGCCCGAACTTTTGGCCCCCTCATAAACGGGCACGATCCGGTACACGCTTCCACCGCGGGTCATATCAAACTCTTCCAGCCCGATATTGTTGTCACCGTTAAAAAAGGCGAAACGGATCCCCTTCATATGAGCTTCCGACATATATTTTTTGAATCCGGGAACCTGTGAACACATGGCCCTGAGCATTTCGCGCAGGTCGGCAACATCAAACTGAATGCGTTTACCGAATTTTTTAGCCATTTTCCCTTCGAGAATAAGCGTCTTAACCATGCATTCGATCCTTATGCCTGACCACCCGACCGTTCTGTCGCGATAATATTTTCCATAAGGCGTTCGCGAAGAAAGGTGCCCGAACAGATGATGCAGAATGATGTTGTCACCCACATATACCGCGGCGTGATTAGTCACCGATGCCTGCACGCTCATCATGATGATGTCCCCTGGCTGCATTGCCCGGCGGCAATCTCAACAAATCCCTCACGCTCCCAGTTGTCGTCGTAGAGCCGTTCCTTGCCGCTCTCCCACCATTCGTAAGGTACCGAATAGTTCCCGAGTCCAATGCCGTATTCGCGCAGATAAAATTCACGGATAAGCGACCAGCAGTCCGCGTAACCCAGTACCCACTGCCGCCGGCATAATCCCTGTCTTCACGCGGGGAGATCGTACAAAAATCCCCGTCCGGCCAGGACATGATCCCCCACTCAATACCCGACCAGTCGCACTGGATCCTGTCCAGCTCTGAGGGCACCAGCCGGACCACATCCGGATGGGAATGAATGAGCATGATGATCTCACCGC
>NZ_CP011864.1 GCF_001521715.1 Enterobacter asburiae | reverse complement strand
GAAATTAGGGGAGTATAGAACCCAACCCATAGCGCCAACCCATAACCCATATTAGCGATCCATATATGATCCGGTTGGTTATTTTTATGTGGGTGGACAGGCTGGACAAAGTGGACAGCTATATTTTTTGGCTGTCCAGTATGTGTGTCTGGTAGTGGGTGGACAGACTGGACAAAGTGGACGCTAGCCGCAAAGCCTTGATATATAAGGCTTTATCTCTTGCAATCTGTCCATTTGGTATAGTGGACACGTTGATCTGTCCAGTGGACAACAGCTAATTAGGGTTTAAAACTGTCCATTTGCTTGTCCAGTAGTCCAATAAGCAAGGTGGACAGATTTGTATGGTGGACAGGATCGAGGTAGAACAGTGTAGCTAATGGCGGTGTTGGAAGCAATTAAGGGTTTTGGGTTTTGTTGGTTTGGGTTTATGGGTATCTATCTAAAACCCATAGTAACCCATACCCTATTTGATACCTGATCTCAAATTAACAGTAGTATAGATTAGTATAGTCTATATTGTAATTGCTAGTTGTGGTTCATTTGAGCTACAATATTATCAATCCAACGCTAACAGGAAGCAATCTGGATTTATGAAAAGGGGCAAGACTCTGAACCAGTTGTGATCCTGAAACCAACCGAACAGCCCGGACACTGGAAAGTTGGAAACATCTACTCTGCCCTTCCTCATGATGCCATCCTTTCAGAAGCCACCATAAAGGAACTGGTAAAGGCCGGAAAGGTGCTGAAGGGCTAACGCCCTACCAAAAACAAAGAGTATAGACTATATTATACTAATCTATACTCTGTTATCTTCTGGTCTGCCATTATGGTTCCAGCTCCGGCATAAGGTAAAACTCGCCTTTTGGTTATACTTCTACTTTCTCCCTGATGTGCCTGATTACCTTAGTTCTACGCCAGATTTCAACACAGCGAGTATAGTCTATATCAGTATATACCGCTTGTTTTTGTTGCTCACATGAGCTACAGTATAACCATTAACCAAAAGGAGGTTTCCAAAATGGCCGCAAATGCATTTGTTCGTGCTCGTATAGATGAAACACTGAAAAATGAAGCTGCAGTAGTGCTTGCCGGAATGGGCTTAACCGTTTCCGATCTGGTTCGTATCACTCTGACTAAGGTAGCCAAAGAAAAGGCTCTGCCGTTCGATATGCGTGTTCCTAATGAGCTTACTGCTAATACCATCGCTAACAGTGAGAAAGGCGTAGACGTTCATACAGCTAAAGATGCTGATGATCTGTTTAATCAGCTTGGTATCTGATAAATGACCACAAGGACGATTGAATACTCAGGCCAGTTCCAGAAAGATGTGAAGAAGGCTCAGAAACGTCATAAAGACATGAGCAAGCTTAAAGCCCTTATGACGCTGTTAATCAATGATGCCTTGCCATTGCCTCAAGTCTACAAAGATCACCCTCTACAGGGGAACTACAAAGGCTATAGGGATGCTCACATAGAACCGGACTGGCTACTCATCTACAAGATAACTGATGAAGTCCTACGCTTTGAGCGAACCGGAACACATTCAGACCTGTTTTGATGGATCGGTAATCATTATGAGCAAGTTCTTTGAAGAGTTGTTGAAGTCAGCAGAGGAAGCCGTAAAAATCTCGAAAGGTGAATTGAAACCTTCCCGGATAACCAGACTCCCTAAACCTGATAAGACTAAAGAAGATGGAAAAACTAAAGCCCCTTAATGGGGCTTTTTTTATTTGTATAACTTTTCAACCATACTTCCAATTAAACCTGTTAATGTTGAAAACATTTTTGGTTCAGGTTCACTCTTAACACCGAGATAGTATCCTTTAAAATCACCTCTTATGACAACGTAGTTAATATCAAACTTTTCATCTTTATCTATTAAATACCATTCTTTAGCAAGATCTATTCTATGATTAACCCATTCCTGAACTTTTAGAGAAAGTTCACTATCGATTCCATCATAAGTATGATAACAAGCAATGACGTTTTTTGTTTTAAATAAACTATCGCAAAAAAGTCTTTTCATTCTTAATGATTCTATATCAGTATGGATTTTAAGGTATTCATTATTAGATTGTTCTATGCCTTTTTTGAGATTCAAATCTTCTATTTTATCTAAGGTAGGGTAGAAATCTTCAAGATATGTTTTTAGTTTTTCTTCGTAGTTGTTTTCGTTTATATGAGGATAAGAAACTACTAAAGGCTGTTCAATACTTACTGTAGGCTTTATGTTATCTTCATGTGTTTGACTTGGAAATCGAGATGCAAACGAAACAGCAGCTATTAATGCTAATATTAAATATACCTCGACCCACTCTTTGTTCTTGGAGTATTTAACGGAGATTTTTTCTTTGATTGTTTTAAAGCTATTAAATATATTCATAATGTTTTCCTTTTTTTGTTTGGTTATAGTTAATAGATACTTTAATATAAAGTAAAAATCAAATATATATTATACTTTTTGTTTATGTTCCGACGAACGGAGTATATATAAAAGAAAAGCGCCCCGAAGGACGCTTTAATAACACTAACCGAAAACAAATAAACAGAAACATTATGAATGAATAGTTAATATACTTAACTCTCTTAATCAATATCCAATTAATATAAATAAAAGTCAAATTTATTTTAATTTATTTTCTCAATATAGATTGACTTATATTTAAAATCGAATATAACTTAACTATAAACATTTAAATATAAGGAATAAACATTATGAAAAACACTTTAAATACAAGAATACAGAGTATAAGAAACAGAGGTATATTCTCAAGCAGAAACAGAATGCTATTTTCTAATGACGTTGAAACTGTTAAGTCTTACATTCACTTTGCTGGAACTTCTGAAATAAACACTACAGATGAAAATGGTAAAACAGCTTTGTTCGGGGCAAGTTTTGAAATAGCTGAACTTTTAATAAAAGCTGGCATAGACGTAAACCATAAGGATAACTTCGGTAATACAGCATTGTTCTTTAGTGATTTTAATAGCACATGGTTGTTATTGAATAAAGGCGCTGACATTAACGCAGTAAACAACAATAACATGAATGCGCTATACACCGCTGATACTTCCAAAGCAAGGATGCTAATCAAATCAGGTATAAACATAAACAATAAATCTAAACTTGGTCATACTGCTTTATATTACGCTCACTTATTAAATGACAGAAACATGATGAGTGTTTTAATGGATGCCGGGATAGAAATAAGTCATAAAGAACAAAAAAGATACGCAGCATAAGGAGAAAGAAATGAAAAAGGCTAAGTTTGTTTTCAATATCGCAGGAATGATGATTTTTAATATATGTGCTGTTATTGGCTTTCTAAGTATGTTGAAGGTTGAAAACACTCTTAGCTACTGGATAGCTTCTGTTGTGGTTGGGCTATTAACGATAGTCGCATACAGGAATGAAATATCAAATGAGTTTGGAACTAATCAAAACGTAAGGGGTAAATTATGATGAACGTAATAAAGGGAAATTTAATAGATATGATGTTGGGGTTGTGTTTGATGGCTTTTGGCTTCATTACCGCTTTAAGCTTAAGCGATGATTTCAAGATAAATCATAGTTGGATTGGCTCTGTATTAGCACCATTTGTAATATTTGGATGTGTAATAGCAACATATAATTTTGTCATTCTGGCAATAAAATTAATAGTAGAGCTATTAGATTTTTATCCTGATGTGGAGTCTAATAATGAAGATATAAGTAAAGCCAACCATGATAGAAAAAGATTAAAAAGATCAAATAAGAAAAGGAGTTTGTAAATGAAAAAAGGTTAAAACCTATAGGTTTTAAGATTCCTGACAGAATCAAAAGCCATATCAAAACGGGAATAATGATAACTTACATATTACTTACCATGATATTTATTTTGGGATTGATGGGTAATGATTCAGCAGCCAGTAAAGATGATGTAGGGGGGATGTTAGGATCATGGTTTATATTTACATTGCCTCTTCTGTTTTTAATAGTTGGAGTGCCGAAAGAAAACGGAGAAAAAAAATGAAAAAAGACATAACAAGAGAGTTAAAGAAGTTGGGTTTACATAATGGTAATGAGTTTATAGCAAAAGCGGCGTTAATTGAAGGAGAGAGAGCAGAAGGTATCTTATCCCTGATAGAACGCTTAGGTAGACGCAAAATAATTCCTGATGCCGTTAAACACGGTTTCAATCAGATTAAGGCAGCATACAGGTTATCCGGCTACATCAATCAGGCCATAGCTGTTATAGCGTTTAAAGCCTATGTGAATGAACCAAAGGAAAATTTTAAGGCAGATATACACTGGAATATTTAAAGGAGGTAGTTATGGGAACAGATACAAGAGAAAAGGAAGCTGAAACATGGTCTGAGTTTATAAAAGAGTTTTTGAATGATGGCGGTATCATTTACAAACAGAGAGAAAATAACAATCAAACAAGTAGAGGTTAATATGATGGATAAATTAAATTGTTTCTTTAGAAGTCTTTATGACACTGAGAGCAAAAACGGAAAAAAACTTAGAGAATTCTCAATGGTCATAATGAGATTAGGAATATGGATGATTACATACGGTTCTTTCAGTGTTTTATTTGGTGGTTTTTTAGGTTTCGATTTCAATACAGACGTAATTGCTAAGATGACTGTAATTACAGGAGTTGGAGGTGTTGTATTTCTTATAGGTTTGTTTATTACGTTTATATTTAAAAAAGATGGCAGTATCTATGATGGTAAAACCATCAAGCAAAACAACAAAGGAGAATGATTATGATAAATAGTTTCAGATTATTAAAAGATAGAAAGAGTAAGAAAGGATTTTCATTATTAGAGTTATTATTGGTGTTAGGTGTTATAGCGGCATTGATTGTAGCAGCATTTATGATATTTCCAAAAGTTCAGGGTTCACAAAGACTCGATAGAGAAAGCAGAAACTTAACAGCTATCCAAGCAGGTGTTAAATCGCTTTATGGTGGAAGGGCTAAAATATCGGACTTGAATACTGATAGTTTCATAGCTTCCAAGAACGCCCCTGATAACATGATCCAAGATGGTAAACTCATCAATGAGTGGAAAGGGAATGTATCAGTAGAGTATTCAGGTAATCATGGTAAATATAATATTATCTATGACGCCGTTCCGGCTTCTGACTGTTCTAAACTCATAGCAGCAGTATCAGGAAACTTCGTTATCATAGATGTTTATAATAGCAATGGTTCAACGCAAGTAAAAAATCTGGAGGAAGGTAAAAACATAGATATTGGCGCTACATCAGCAGCATGTTTTTCAGAAGATAACTCTACGATCATATTTTCTTCAATCATATAAAGTGGAGTTAACAACATGATTAAAACATTAAACAGAAAAAAAGGATTCTCATTATTAGAAATGTTATTAGTATTTGGGATTATATCAGCGTTGATAGTGGGTGTTTTCATGATTTACCCAAAAATAAGCGCAGGACAAAAAATAGATAATGACATAAAGATTTTAGGAACACTTAACGCAGGGATTAAAAACCTATACGCAGGATCAGCAAACTACACCGGGCTTTCAGTAGATGCTGTTATCAAGGCTAAGTTAGTGCCGGAAGACTTAGTAGATGAAGGCCAGATATGGGATAGCTGGAACGCTAACGTTCTCATAGAACCCTACTATGACGGTAGCTTTTACATAGGGTTTGAGAACGTGTCTGTAGATGCCTGTGCCAAGTTCGTCACTCAGGCTGGTTCAAGCTTCTTCAAGATAGTTGTAGCGTCTACAGAGGTGAAGAACACTGATAACGGTATGGATCTCAACATGGCAACACTTACAGCGGCCTGTATCAACAATGATGATGGTTATGGCGGTAGACCCGTCACAATATACTTTTACGACAAATAATAGAGAGGAATAAATTATGAATAGAACAAACTTAGTTATAGATGCATGGACTTATATAGCATTGGTATTCACTGGTTGTGGAGCTATTGTATGGACTGCTTTTAATCCAGAGTATTCAAATGCAGGATTGATGTTCATAGCAGGAACGTTAACAGCGTTATATCAGGCATTCAAAGCAGTAAAAAAACTTAAGAAAGATGCCAATGAGTGAATCCAAAATAAAAGCCCCTATCGAGGGGCTTTTATTTTCTGGTGTTGGTATTGTTTTTAGTCTTCTTTCTTGATCAGGAAGCTTTCCAGCTCTTCGCCCTTCTCAATCAATTCTTTCAGCGCTAACGGCATACGTCCACGGCCTGTCCACGTCTGTTCTTCACCTTCTACAGTGAACGCATATTTTGGCTCAACAGAACCACGTTTAACGCCTTTACCACCTTTACCCTTGCCAGTAGGGGCAGGTGTATCAATTTGACCTAACAGAAGCGCTCTGACGGCCTCAAGGCTTACTTCAAAGCCCTCGGACTGGAGAAGTTCGGTAGTAGCCTTAAGCTTCTCTTCTACCAGTGCCTGTTTCGCTTTTTCCTCTTCTGCTTCTTTTAGGAACTCATCCTTAACGGTTTGAACCTTTTCAGCGAACTCAAGGAAGGTGTCATAGCCCATCTCATGGGCTTCTTTTCTGATAGTGCGAATGTTATTAAAATGCCCTAATGCGCTCATGTTTTATCCTTTTCAACATTTAAGTTAGAAGGTAAACATAGCACATCATAAAACAGTGAACAATATAAAAGGGGCTTAACAGCCCTTTTTAAACGATGGTGAGTAATGGTCTTTTCAAATCAGGTTTTATTTTAAATCTGTTTGAAACATCTAAAATCATTTTGTTGGCTAAAGATAGATTACTTCGGTATATATCAAACAAATCTTCTTCGATTGCCTCTAAAGCTCCTTCTATGTCTTCCAATGACATTTCACTTACAGCGATATAATGATCGCAAAGGTTATTAACTAAATATTGGTATAACTCATCTTCTGACTTATTAGAAAAAGCATAATAACCCACTCCATCTAATGACATGATGTATGTTGATGATATATGAATATCTTGGTTAATATCCTTTATTCTTATTGTATTAATATCATTAATCCATTCTTTATTTTTAAATACGAAAAGCTCTTTTATGTTTCGAACATCTTCACCACGTTCAAGCTCTTCATTTGTGAACTCATCCTGATATAAAAGAAACTTAGCAAAAAGAATAGTATTAAGTATAAATTCAATGTTTTTATTTTTCATAAACAACCTCACTTTTTATTATCAGGCACTGATTGTTTTTAAGCAAGGTATCAATCGAATACTTTATTATACCAATTGCGGAAAGAGTATATTTAGTCGGAGATATTTCTTTTAACCTATATTTTAGATCTTTACATAATCTCACGAATACAGGGCGTGTGTCTTTTCTCGATGCTCTATAGTTAACTGTAGTAAATGGAATAATGCTACTATCACGCTTTACTGATTCAATTACGATTTCTTTCTCAATTTGTTGTATTGAGATTGAAATATTTTCATCTAATATTTTTTTGATTCCATAATCTAATAAAGCTGATATAGACACATCAATAGCACCGGAACAATGTCTTTTGATAAGGGCTAAAAACTCTGGTGTCATTCTTAACTGTATAGTATCCACATCATTGTTAAACGTTGTTTGATTTAACACTAAGATCTCGCCTGTAATACCATCATTGATTTTAATATTCATATTTCAGCCTCTTATTTAAAAAATATGTATGCAACCGTTAGTATGATTACTACAAAAACTAACAAGTCTCTATAGCTGTTTTTTATGTCCTTTTTTAATACTGGTTGTTCATCAATTTCTTTTTCAAAGTCTTTAGCCTCATCTATATGAAATTCAGTATACTTTGCTCTTATGATTCTATGCTTTTTCAGTATGTTGAAAATTCGTTCATTTACAATAAGGTTGTCGTTTTGGTCGAGAAACATCTCTTGATTTTTTGATTGATCATATTTGAAAGGGATCAACCTATACCAGTCGCGCATTCTTTTATTTGGATAATCCATGTTATGTTGAATGCTAAACTTCATATTTTTAGGTTTTACTACGTTAACATTGGTCAGATTGTTTTCCTTTAGATCTAACAATAGTTCAGGTGTTATCAAAAAACAGTTATCTTCACAATAAAGTAGTTCTTCAGAACTAATTAAATCAATAATCACATACTGATCTGACTCTTTCACATTTATATCTTTTTCTATCATTCCTATTCGAAATGGTTTAACCATATAATAATTCATCGTGCTCTCCTTTTATAATTATCAATTAACTAATTAACTTATTAAAAATAATTTGTCAATAATATTATACACATCTTGACTATATTTAATTTTGATGTATCTATTTAATTGTAAGCCTAATAACCGTTATAAGGATACAAAACCAAATAAATAAAATGGAGAGATTATGAAAAAGATAAATTTGTTTTTATTAATATTGCTGGGTTGTTTTATAACTCCAGCGTTTGCCGGAGTTGACCTATTCGGTTTGACTGGCGGCACAGATGAAGTAAGTAAGAATGTAGTTAAGTATTGGAACCCCTACGCTACAAATATAACAGGAACCGTTTTACAAGTTTTTTCAAATAAAGTTATGTTAGTCGGTGGTATTATACTTGCATATACGCTTATCGTTGGAACCATGTCTACAGCTCACGATGGTGAAATGTTAGGTAAAAAGTGGTCTTCTGCTTGGCTTCCAATTCGTACTGCAATAGCCCCAACACTTTTACTTCCCGTCACGACTGGAGGATACAACTGTGTTCAGGCTATTATCTTATGGTTAGCCCTTCAAGGCAATCAATGGGGAAATGAAACATGGAATGCTTTAGCTCCCTCCTTAATTACTGATAATACATACATATCTGTTGATAATAAAATATTGATACGTCAGAACGTTATGAACACCTTATATTCCGCTGCATGTGTTAACGTTTATAATAGATACGCTAAAAAAGCTAACGATGCCTCAAGATGGGGACAGTTATATACTTTAATGAGTGGAACACGCTTTTCTACGGATGAATTAGTTGGTTATAGATTCGGTATCCCCGGAGATGGTGATCCTTCGTTGGGTGGCGGTATAGATTTGTGTGGAAGTTCAGTTCTTAAACTTATTGATGAAAAGAACTTCAAATCAGAAAATGCTATCATAGATACAGGTAAAATTGCTAAAGCAGTTCAAGAAGCACAAATAAAAGCTAATGATATTTTAGTGTTAGGTGCTAAGCAGTATGCAGATTATCTTGTTGATGCTCCTTTACAAAATGCCGAAGCTATCAATAAACAAATAGACTTAATGGTTAACGCATATAGTGCCTATGTTCAGGCTTCAGCAGAAAAAGTAATGAAAGATGCTTTATCGCAAGATGAGGTTGATAGAATGACTGAAAAAGGTTGGACTTATAGCTATACATATTATGCGAGAATTGCTAATGCTATTTCAGATGCAAACGCTGCTGTTAATAGATACCCTACGAGCACAATGAATTATAGAGGTGATGAGGATGTGTATTTTAATCAACAATTCCCTCCTTCTTCTTTAGCGACTTTAAAGAGATTGCAAACATTATTAGCTACTGCTAACAAGTATAATTCAAGTATGAAAGATTCCTCTAAAAGTGATGATGGCGCTTATCAGAAAGTTATTAGTGCTATCGGTGGTAATATGGCTATAATCAACTCTCAAGATGAATCTAAAACATCAAGTTTAATGCCACTAACAGTTTCTGTAAATATAGGTTCAAGGATGATACTATCCGCAGAAGCGGCATATATACTTGTGACGGGCGGGGCGGTTGCAGGTGGTAGTATTCCATTTGTAGGCGATGGCATTCAGACCGCAGCAATAATATTATCACCGATGTTAAATAAAATATTGTCAACAATGATTAATGTTGGTGATGTTCTCACATTCGTAAACCCAATGCTTCCTTACATGATTGGATTCTTTTGTGTAGGCGCATATTACATATTAATATTCGAAGCATTAGCTGGTTCTACACTACTTGCTGTTGCTTTACTCTTCCCGGATCAGGATGGTGTTGTTGGTAAGCAAGGGCAAGGATATATGCTTGCGTTAAGTGTTTTACTAAGACCTACGATGAATATGATAGGGTTAGCAGGTTCATATGTAATAACAACTATAATGTTTGATTTGCTCAACTCAACTTTCTTCACCGCAGCGAGTAATACAGAAGGTGGTTTGCTTGGTATCAACAAATTCTTGACGATGATTATAATATATACATCAGTAATGATCACAATGCAGGTTATGTGTCTTAAACTCCTTTATATAATACCTGATACTATTTTTAAATGGATCGGTGGAGCATCTTCTGCAGTTCTTGGGATGGTATCTGGACAAACTGAATCAGCAATGTCTAAAGGTATCGGAGCCGCTGCGATTGGTTCAGGGGTATTAGCTAATTTGATGCAACATAAACATCAGCAACCTAAATACTCAGGAAATAATAATGATCTAACTGGTAATAATGTTCCAAAAGCTACTCAAGGACGTAATGAAGAAAGCTCATCAAACACTGATACTACACAGAACACCCCTCAAGATAATTCTAAAGGTGATAGTGGTCAGGATATAAATGACTTTGACATTGATAAAAAATAAATAACAAAAAGCCTCTAAATTGAGGCTTTTTATTTTGACAAGATAATAATTAAATTGTATATAAAATTATATACATTATTAAAAGGAGATTCATTATGAATAAAATTGAAGATTATAAAAAGAATAGCGCATTAAAAAAAGTTGTTAAAGTTGTTTCATTTCCATTTATTTTTTCTGGTAAGTTAATTGTTTTGCCATTCTATCCAGTATATCTATTTGGAAAATATATTTTACATTCTCTTTTAAGAGCACAAGGGAAGTTTGAGCATGAAGTAAACTCATTCGATACATGGTATGCGCTTAAAGATATAAATGAAGAGATACTTGAGGATAACATACGTGCTACAGCGTTATATGCATGGGTTAATCTAATCTTTTCATTGTTAGGTTTCGCCTTAACTTTTCATTTTTACTTGAAAGGTGCTGAGGCTATCAGTGTTGCTTCAGGTGCTGTTTTTTCCTTTGTAATCCTTACTATGTATTTTCATTACGCTGTTTACTGTCATTGTTTTAAAACACGTTCATTCGACAGAAAATTAGATGTATTTAAATCCATACACAGCCTTTTTCCAAATGTAATGTATGAGGGCGTTAAGGTGAAAAGTGGGAAAAAAAGCGTTCCTGCTCAATTCTACCCAAAGGGTAAAAAGATTATAAAAAAATAATTTGATATCTATAAAACTGTACGATATTATTTATTCAACACAACGAGAGAGGGTTTTTAAAATGATTGATTTATACATCCATACAGCACAAGCGTTAAGCCATACCTTTTATGGTATTCCATACTTTTTGTTTAACGTAGTTTTATCTTTAGCTTTCACCTTTTTGGTTGTTTTACCTTTTGGCAAGGTATCTCAATCTGGTAAGTTCCAGCATGTAAGCACTAATAATGCTGTTTTCGCTAAGTTAGTTGGTTTTCCACTTTTGATTGGCGTGTTGTTAACATATGGTATGACTCTCATTTCTTTATTGAGTGTATTCAACAAGATTTTCGATTTAGGCTGGTTCTAAATCAAATCCTCTCTCTCTTAAAGAAGCCCGCCTTGTGCGGGTTTTTTGTTTATAGACTTCCAGATCCTACATTGTTATATATGGTTCATAACCCACAAAAAAAGTGATGTGTATGAATCCTTTCCCGCAGCAAAACAAAAGCTATCAATTCTATTACGATGAATCTAATAACGTTCGTAAACTATATCTTTCCAAACAAATTGATGGTTATAATATTGACCATGATCCAGACAAGCACAACAGCGTAAACTTCGTGTTAGCCGGTGTTGCTCATACTGGTTCCTCATCGAGTGCTGACTTTGATGATTTACGCCAGCGCATACAGCTACAAGCCAACGCCAAAGAGTTCAAGCTGAAACACTTAGCCAAAGGCGACTTCCTGACTATGCTCACGTCTAAGAAGCTCACAGCGTTCTTTGAGTGGCTTCTCTATGGTGATCTATACCTACACTATTTCCACCTGAATATGGAGTACTGGGGATACGTGGACATCATTGATGATTGTATCCTGTTTGGACGTGAGAAGGGCTTCATCCCGGAAATGAGTGATGAACAGCTCTATGGCTACATGTTGGCAAACAAGGACGCTCTACACACCTACGTTAAGGCTAACAAGGTTCCCTTCATCCAGTTCCTAAAGTCCTATGACTTCCCATACATCGAGGGGCGGGAGAAGGATTTCATACAAGGGCTATCAAGCCAGATCTCCACTCATTGCGTAAACCTCTATACAGCTACCAATAAAGATGATTTCCAGCTCCGGTTAGCTCATGGCCTCCTGCAGCTCCTGATGGCCTGCTCTGACCAAAACATAGATGATATGACACTCACTATGGATATTAGAGATGAACCGCCTGCAGACGACGACAACCGCCTTGTTGATGGTTTTGCTATGTTCTACCAGAACCGGGCGCAAATGTTCGAGGCTTCCAGTCATATCTTTGACATAGAGAAAGTAGTGGAAGCAGATCTTGAAGATGCAGCAAAGGCCAACCCTAATCTAACGCTTAATTACTCTTTCGCTGATTCAAAGCTAAATCCTCTGGTTCAAGTGAGTGATGTTGTGGCTGGCTTTATGCAGCACTATTTTGATTACCTCAATAGCAACAGCTATGAACAGATTAAAAATGACAGAAACAGCCTTAACGATAAACAAAGATTAAATATGGAGTTTTTACGGCTCCTGATAAACAAATCCCATGATAACAATCCAACATTATTACATTATGTCATGTCAGCTTTAGAGCATGAAAAACATAAAGCATTTACTTACCCGGATGAACCATAAAAACTATGTAGGGGCTTAACGCCCCTTTTATTTTGTGTTTACCTATACCGTTTGTCTTGTTTTATTAATTAATATCTCAATTTAATTTGATTTTCATTGAATATATGTTGTAATTTAAAGACCATATAACAAAAGGAGAATCATTATGGGTAAACAGTATAAATTAGTTAGCATTAATGATGTTTTAGAAAACGCAGCATTACAAACAAAAGAATATAACAGCAAGCAAGAATATTATGATGATGATAAAACCTATTTTCAAATGTTCCATGATAATGCTGAAGGTATAATAAAATCCACTCCATCCACATCTAAATACACTTCTGATGAAACAACAGGTGATTTAGTTCTTGATCTTGGCAATAAGAAGATTGATATATCTAACTATACAGAGGAAGATTACAAGGCTTTATCTGATGATTTATCACATGAACTTGCCGCAAAAGAAATAGAAGATACTATAAAAACCGATCCTGAACTTTCTGATTTGAATAGAAGATTATCAAATGGCGAGATTTCAATTGATACCGATAGAGAATATGCGTCATTAAGTGATAGTAATGGTGAGCTTGTTTTTTCAATAGAATCTAATAAAAATCATAATCCTTCTAAATCTTTAAATTCTGATGAGGGATTCCGTTTTATAGCATGGGATGGTGAATATGGCGGTGATCAGCCTACATTAAGTGATGGTTTAAAATCCGCACAATCAAATATCCAGACCCTTGAAGCAGAGGCGGCATTAGAGATAGATGAACCAGAACAAAAATCAAGATCATCATACAGAGCATAAAAAAGGGGGCGTTAGCCCCTTTTTACATTCTCATCCTCTGGCCTTGTGTGGCTCTTACCTCTGGAACATCAATCTCTTTATTGTTAACCTCTTCTCTCTTCATACCGCTGAATGGCATGATCTCATCAAGACCTTTGGCTTTATGGATACCTTTGAACAGTTCTTCTTGTTCAGCGTTCTGAGGCTCTACGACAAGCCCTAAACGGGTTGCTTTCTCATAAGCTACACCCAAGAACACATCACTACCTTCAAACGTTATAGACTTCCAGCCTTTAGCTATGGCGAGTTTAGACATTTTTTCTGATACTGTATTATAGTTTTTGCCTTTAGCTCTTATTTCCTGAGCACTTTCAAGAACAGATGTTTTATCTTTAAAGTGAATAATACGTGTTTTAGATCTGTTTATGATTTTATCAATCTCATCACCAAAGGTATCATAGATTTTATCCTCGCTTAAAAATACTGGTTTTGCATTGGAACTACCTTTTAAACCATCAGCAAAGTAATCTACAACATCACCTAATTTTTTATACCACGGCATTTGATTATCTTCTTCATAATCGACTTTTTTGTTGGTAGCTATTCTTTCTCTTGTTTGAGATAGTTTGTTTTTTAGATTGGAAGATTTTTTAAGAGTCATTGTTTCTTCAATAGCTACATTTTTATATATTTCACTTGACAACTTATCTTCATCAGTAAGTGTTTCTTTTTGGCTATTTTCTTTAACAATTTCATGATGAATGCTTTGCATAAAACTATTATAATCACGCTCTCTTTTAAGTTCTTCTTCTTTTATCTTTTCACTTACCTCTTTATACCATTTTTCATTTTCATTTCTTTCATTAATAAGCCTGTTAGTTATAATATGATTCTCTGTTGTCATAAGCTCTTCTGAAATTTTACTGTTAACAAACATGTAAGCATCCCTTTTAATATCACTCCATTCTTTAAGTTCATTATGTGTCATATCAGGAAGATCTTTATTGTTAAGTATGCTTTTTATAGATTTGTTCGCTTCTTCAAGTTTATTAGACGCATCATTTTTGTTTTCTATGATAGATTTTATAAATGCATCATCAAAATTTAATGTATCCTTGTTCTCTATTAGGTTGGAGAAATTTTCTACACTCGCTTCTAACTTATTTCTTTCTTCAATAAGTTTATCCGCATCTTTAGGGTTGCGATGTTGTTCAGTAAAACGATCTAAATCAGTATAATCTATTTCATTCTTGGTAGTTGTTTGCGGAGCCTGATTATTAGTTAAAATATTAAATAAATCATTTTCATCGTTTTCTTTTCGGACGTTTAACTCATCATTAACTCTTTGAGAAATAATATCGAACTTATTCATGTAGTGATCACGTTTTTGTGTTGCCTCTATAACATCACTTACATCAAAATCATAGTGGTTATGAATGACCCAATCGCAATTCCTTATCTCTTGTTCATTTAGTGCTTTTTGCTTTTCAAAATACTCTTCTAACTCTTCGGTAGTCATGTCTTTAAAATCCAAAGCGTATAAATCATCTATATCTTTATCAAACTGTTGCATAAGTTGTGTTTGCTTGTTTGCGAGATTATGCGTTTCAACGTCAGCCACCGGATCACTACTTAACACGCTGTTTATCTCTTTAAGTGAACCTTCCAGTTCTGATAACTCATCATTGAACGCACTGATAACAGCGTCATTGAAGCCATGCGTATCTTTGTTAGCGATAAGCTCATTAATCTTGGTGATACGTTCCTGTAGAACAAGGCGGTTCTCGATAAGCTCATCAGCCGGGTTAGCTTCTACTGGTAAAGCCGGTTCTTCATCCATCGAGGGGAAGAGTGCTTCCAGCTCTTCTACTGTTTTTTCCTTGAACACATCCTGAATATTTCCGTTCTCATCGAACAAGTTTTCTGTATTGTCTGTCATATTGTTTCCTCTCTTTAAGTAATTGTTTTGGTTGTCATAAACTTTCCCATTGCTAGTATAGTCTATACTAATATATACTAATCTATATCGGCGGAATGTCAATTTGACGGAAAGCCTAACCAACTGAAAAACCTAGAAAAAGGTGAGTGTTATGTTGACTATCAGTGTGTGGAATCGTAAGGGTGGTGTTGGGAAAACAAATTCAGCCATCCAGATAGCTGGATGGTTTGCGGCTCAGGGACGTAAAACAAGTCTTGTAGATCTTGACCCTCAAGGCGGTTCACTTATCTTTGCCGGATATGCCAAACAGAACGGTAAAGAGCTTCCTTTTCACGTTGGCCGTAAACCTGCAGCCGATTCTGAATACATCATTTTTGACCACAGCCCCGGTGTGAATAGCGGTGGTGCTTTGGGTAGCTTTGTGATCGTGCCGACTATCCTCGATGCTTCCAGCTTTTCAATTACGCTCAAAAGCATTGATGAGCTGAAGAACGAAATGAAGAAGCCTTATCTGTTGCTTCCTAACCGTGTTGAGATCCAGAACAAAGAGCAAGGCGAACTGTTAGAGCGCATCCAAGAGAAAGCACGCGCTCATGGCTATGAACAACCTTTCATCAGAAAACGTGTTGCCTACCCTCGCGCTTACGGCATGGGTATAACAGTATTCGAACCAAAATCAGGTTTGCCATCAGCTAACGATGCTCAGGCCGAGTTCGAACATCTGTTATCTGTTATGGGTAGCAAGATTAAGCAACTTGCATCCGGTGGTAGTGAAGCCTGACCCTGAAAAACATGCATTATAGTATAGACTGGTATAGACTAGACTATATTCATTCTGGTGAAATCTGAGGAAGTTTGTGATGACTGATAAGAAAGTAGAAAAGAAGAAAAAAGCAGCAAGTTGGTTAGATGATATGGAGTCGTTTGAAAAAACCTCTCTTGAAACGGCCTTTGCTAACCAGTATGCGGAAACCTACTGGAACTATGAGTATATCGATCTTGGTGATATTCCTCCGGGAACCACGCCATACGTGCGTTGCACCTTCAAGATTACCCGTGAAAAAGATAACTTCCGTATGGCAGCTATCCGTATTCCTCAAGCGCTGGAAGAGAAAATTAAATCTCTTTCCGATGAACCTTATTCCAACGTTATTTTAGCTCTTGCCGATTTGAAAGCCGATGAGTTAATAAAAGAAAATAAAAAAATCATCGTTTCAGAAAAATAATTGATAAAGGGATTACTTCGTCTGTTGTAATTAATTAAATATGGGTTAGGATATATTTATGGGCTGAAACCCAAAACCCATAAAACAGACAATATAATAAGAGGATATACATTATGATGAAAATACTTGGTGAAAAATCAAAAAAAGGGGTAATAAGTGATTTAAGGCATTCTGAGAGTTTCAAAGAGGCTTCTCACGATGGTGCTTTACTTTATGATCCAGTATCAAAGACATTTATTACTGCTGAAAACAGTAAAGAACTTATTGATAAATACATCGGCTATCGTAATACCGAAACAGGAGAGTATATTGATGGTTTGATTAAACCAGAAGACTTTCCAAGCGATGAGTTATTTATAAAATTACAGGACAGACCGGGATATAACACGAAAAGAAGAATAGGTGATGGTGAATCTGATGTAGAGTTTACTCACTTGTTAATTCAAATCCCTGAAGGAACTCCGGTAGAAAAATGGCCTGACTTCAAAAAAGAAGTTATTGAAGCTTTCGCACACCCTAATGAGTGGTATAAGAAAGGTAAAGGTGGTGGTCGTTATACGCCAACTGTTCATATTGGTGATTGTTTTGTAGCTGCTTCTGGCACTCATGTTAGCCAAGACGGTAAAAGTGCTCATTTCCATATGATTGTTGGTTCACGAACTTTAAATAACAAGAACTACTATGGAATAGACCATAATGATCAGCCAATCATCCTACCAAATAATCCAGACTGGAGAAGTATTACAAGACGCTCTTTACTTGGCTCAGAAGCTGAATGGCGAGAACTAAAAAGAAAACGCATTAACGATGCACTTGAAGCGCTTGGACTTCCAAAAACTCATTGGTTAAATAAAGATGAGAAGATGGATGAAAGTAAAGCTAAAGCTAAAGATGCTTTACAGGATGCTATTAAAGATGAAGAGCAAGAAGAATTAAATTCAGAATTAGAAAATCTTAAAATATCTAAAGAGCTTGCTGTAAAAGAGTTCTCAGATAAAGATATTCAGGATGCTGAACTTCATAAAAGTATCATTAGTGGGCAAAAATTACTTGCTGATATTTCTAAACGTGCCGAAGAAAAACTTGCCGAGGCTTACAGGGAAATAGAGCTTGTTAACATTACACGTTCTTCTGTTGAAAATGCTATTGCCTTAGCCACCATAAAACAGAAACTTACCTCTACTGAACAGCTTTTAGAAACTACAGAAGCAACATTAAAAGCTGAAGCAGAATCAAGAGAAGCTTTTGAGAAACAACTCAATGATACAAATGTTGTTCTTGAAAAATTAAAAGAAGAACATGAAAACCTCAAAACCAATTATACTGAAATTACTACTCAATATGATGAGTTAGATACTCTTTATTCCACTACAGTAGCAAAACATGAGGTTGAGATCACTAACCTCACGACTAAGCATACTACTGAAATAACAGCTAAAAATAGAGAGATTGAAGAGCTTAAGTCTACTCATGAAAGAGAGCTTCAGGAACAAGAATTGTTCTATGAAGGTGCGTTAGAAAATCAGCAAAAAACGTTTGACAATCTTTTAGCTGATAAAGAAGAAGAAATAAAACAGCTTAAAACTACTCATGGTAATGAGCTTAAAGAACTTAACGCTATTATTGTTAGCAAAGATACCAATATTGCAGATCTTGAAAGAAAAAATACAGAACTGGAAAATAATCTTGCTACTCTGAAAACAGAGAAAGATAAACAGCGTAAAGATTTCGATGATTTAATTGAAAAACTTAAACAAGGTCATTTGGAAGCTATCGAAGCGCTCAAAGCTTCAAATAAATCATTAACCGATGAAATAACTAAACAAGTTGCTGATGTAAGTAAACTGAAAAAAGAGAAGGAGCAACTTCAAACTGAAAACAACGGTTTGAATGAACAACTCAAATCTGTTCAAAAAGAAATTGAAGAACTTAAATCCGACAAAGCGAAATTAGAAGTTGATAATAAAGACCTGAATGACGCTCTAAAGGTTTATGAAGATGATAATAAACAACGCTTAGAACAAGCTAAAGATAGCAAGAAAGATAATAATCCTGACCCTAAGAAACCTAAAAACAAATAATTAGAAGGGGCTGAAAAGCCCCTCTTTGCTTTAGCCGATTACATTTGAAGGAAAACATTATGATGAATAGAACAGAACAAGCGAGGATGGCTATACAATCCAGAAAAGAAGCAGAAGCACAGGAACCACAGCCAGAAGTTGAAATAACCGCTACAACCTCAAATGTTGAGGTTGATTATGGTTCATTGCTTGGATATGTCTGGAAGAACAGAACTGACTTATCAAGGAAAGAAAAAATTATTTTCAGACACTCATTACCATTTAATGACAATAAAACACTTATTGTTGAAGAAGGTATAAACAGTTATTCACTATATGGCGATGAGAATTTTACTTGTCAGCAGGTAAATATGTTCATTGATTATTTTGGTTCAAAGCTTAAAAAGTGGGGTTGTTTCAAGCCAGAATCATATAATGATGAGTTTTTATATTTCTTTTTCAAGGAATGTATCTTAAGAAACTTACCTGTGGCAGTATCAATATTCAACGTTGATCAAAATAAACAGCTTGAAGTAATAAAAGATGTATTAAATGACATTCAAAATGAGTATGGAAATACAGCCCCGAACAATCTTTCTAAAATCTATATAGAAAACTACGTTTATAACTGGAAGCGAAATTTAAAGGCGATTGCTTAATTATTTCTCACTCTACTATTGATTTATAGTGAGAAAATGTTATAAATAGTAAAAGTGCCATTAGAGCACACAAAAAAGATTATAAAAGGATACATTATGAATATGAGAACAATCAAAAGTGAACTATCAACTGATATAGTTTACCATGAAGAAGAACAATATACCGAGAAGCAACTAATAGAGACTTCTTATTTTGCTGCTCGTGATTATATCATTCACGAAACAGGTATATATAAATTAGCAAAGAGCAACCCAGCCAAAGACAAAAAAGCTAATTACTACTGGATTAAAATTACAGACTATTATATTTATCCTGTTCAGATTCTATCCACAGTGGATTTAGAAGGCGATAACAATGATGCTAACAAAGATATTAATAGCATGTATGTTAATGTAGCTTTTAAAAACATCCGTAATGAAAAGAAAATTCTTTCTATTCCACTCGACCAATTTTCTGATCTCAAATCATCTAAGCTAAAAAAGGCCGGGTATCTTTTACCTTACAGCGATAATCAGCAGTTAAAAGAGATACAGAAAGCAGTGAGCACCGTCCTTGCTACTGCTCAGAGTCCTTATAAACGTTTGGATGGTAAAATCATTGATGATGAAAACCAGCTCATTGATTGTTTACCTGCTTACACAAAGCGAGGCTGGATTGTTGATAGCCTGATACACATAAGAGAAAGCCATCCACAATTCGTAGGTGTGTCCAAGACCAGAACTAAACGTGTTGGTAATGCTTCTATACAGATCACCGTATTCCAAGAACTGATTAAGTCCTCACGCCTTGCAAGCATATTTATATCTGTTGCTTTTGCTTCCTATACAAAGGGGCTGATACGTAAAACAGCCAACTTCTCACCTATCTACAACATTTTCGGTGAGAAGGGTAAAGGGAAGTCTACATTAGAGGCCATGATAGCCAGTATTGAGGGAGCGCCTAACCGTGAGTATGGTCTTATCAGAGACAGTAAGACCACGTTCCCCGGACTCGAAGAACTCTTGGCATCTTACACCAATGGCTTTTTCGTCATTGATGAGATTGATGATATGTTCCGTGGTAGCGCCAGTGATGCGATCTCTAAGCTCATGACTATTGCTAACAATGGTGGGCGTTCCAAGTATGATAAAGATACAGAAGTTTCAGAAGGTAAAATGTGGAACAGTATCTTTTTCACTACCAGTAATAAATCCCTTTATGAACTAACAAGAGGGGATATGAAGCAAAGCGCCATTGACTCACGTATCTTTGAGTTTGACGTAGAAGATCCAGAGATAAACATCTTTGGTATTAACTTAGAAGAAGGGCGTGGTGATGTTGTTGAATGGTGGCTAAACCAGCTTGACCAGAATTTTGGTCATTTATACCCCCTTATTATTGATTATATCGTTAAGCATGTAGATGAGTTGAGAACTAATATTTATGCTTATGAGGGTGAGTTAATAAATGACCCTAACTATAAAATCATTCATGATGAAAGAAGAACCATTCAGACAATAGCACTTTCAAAAATTGGTGCTGATATTGTGGGAGCTATTCTTGGTGAAGAATATGGCATGATTTGCCATGAAGCTATTGATATACACAAATCAAGATTCTCAAATAAGGACATTCCTCAATTTGATGTAAATGAGAAACATTGGGATAATATGGACATTCTCAAACTCATGATCAACGCCAATAAAGCTTCTTTTGTTTGGGAAACTTACGCTTATTCTGATGATGATTCCTCTAACAGAGTAGCGGCTCAAAAATCAGAAGCGAAGCGTTATTCTGATATGGCTCAGTCAAAAGGTAATGTTTTAGGTATTATTCATTTGAATAGCCCTATGGAAACACCAAATGATTTTGATGGTTATGTTATTTTAAATACGATGGGTGATGAACACCTAAGACGTTCATTCAAACTCGAAATTACAGAGCTTGTAGCTTCTGCTAAGAAACTTGAACTCTATGATACTAAGCGAGTCAGGGGAGCAAAACAATTGCTTCTTGGTTCAACATCTACCCGTGAAAAAACATTTATTCTTAAGAACAGACCTGTTGTGATTGAAACAGAAAGCGAAGAGGCCAAAAATGCGCTTCTTGACGAAGCTTTTATTAACAACTCTATTGATAGTAAAGCTGATCTTGAGGAAATCATTAAGTATGCGCACAGCAATGTTGATACAGTAGTAGATGGAGAACCATTAGAGTTAGACGATGATTTTGTGCCTTTTTGATTATTGATTAGGTTTAACTTTAGCCTCGTTTATGCGGGGCTTTTTTACGCATAAAAAAAGGCCGGGAAAATCCCGACCATACAATATAAAAAGATTTTTTCCTCAAATGGAGGAAATACATTATGAATAGATTTAAATATACATCTTAACCTTGTTAAAAGCAACTTTTTTAAAAGAAAATAGTATAGTCTATACTAATCTATACTTGAAAATGTTATTATTATGGTGTATATAAGAAGGAGAGAGAACATAGAAGGAGTTAAATATGAAAGATTTAAATTTGATTGAAGAATACAATTACGATCTCTTTTTGGTAAACACCTATGAAGAAGTTGTAGATTTAATAAAAAAGGGCGCAGATGTTAACTTTGTGAACTACAAGGGGTTTACTCCGCTTTCAGTGGCGCGTAATGTTGATGTAGCTAAGGCTCTTGTAGAACTTGGTGCTGATGTTAACTTTATGAATAATGAAGGTGAAACACCTATATTTCACAATAGTAATATTGATGTAATCAGGTATCTTGTTAGCTGTGGCGCTAAAATCAACCACAGAAACAACAAAGGCCAGACAGTGCTTTTTAAAACCAACAAGCTTTTGAATGTTGCCCGATTGATTAACATGGGCTGTAATCCATTCCTGAAAAGTGCTGATGGTCATTATCACTATGAAAACATGACAATGGCAGACAGAAAAAACTACAGTCAGTTTATAGAGGTATTTAAAAATAACGTAAGAAAAAAGAATGAAGAAAGAATGTTATTGAGCGCTTAAATTAATACTCCTTCTCTCTGACCCGCTTAATTGCGGGTTTTTTATTTCTATATTATTGACCAATAAGAATTAATTTTGTATATAAAATACATCACATTTTAATTATTAAGGAGAATATTATGGAAAACTTCCCAAAAGAACTATTTACTTCAAAAGATGTTGCCGGGTTTGAAAAATATATTATAGATAATGGCATTGGTAAGGATGATTGGCTTACAACAAATCATCACACCTTATTATTATACACGCTACTTTATAAAAAATATAAAGAGTATGAAATGTCCAAAATGCTTGTTAAATATTTTGATATAAACAATCAGGACAGAGAAGGTAAAACAGTTCTATTTCACGCTGTTATAATGGGTAATGTTCCAGCAGTTAAGTTTTTTATTGTCAATGGTGGCGATGTTTTGATTAATGATCACAGTGGAAGAAAAGCCGCTGATTATGCTGCGATGTTAGACATTGAAAACAACCAGACAATTTCTCGTATGTTGTTATCAGAAGAAAATAAGGCTAAGAAAAAGGCTTAATCATGGATATAAAAGAAGCGTTAATTACAGCAATAAAACAGAATCGAGGTGATATTATCTATGATCACTTCATGTTTCAAACATTAGAAGTTAAACTTAATGCCCTTATTTACTTAATCAGGGTATTGAAAGAAGACGAACAAGGTAATCACTTTATCAATATAATGATTCAGTTAATAGCAAAACCTGAATATCTGAATACTGTTGTTGATACATTAACGCCTCTTCAAGAGGCTGTTATACAGGATAAACTTTCTTTCTTTAACTTCCTGTTAATGAATGGCGCTTCACTTGAAAAGCGAAATAAGCAAGGTTTGAGCGGGTATGATCTCATATTGAAGATTGGTAATGACCGTTTTTTAGATTTTATCATTCAGTATGAAAATGTTCTGACAGAAGTTTATAAGTCCAGAAGATACAAATAGAAAAAGCGCCGGATAAGCGCTTTTCTAATACTACCAATTCAACATTTTATATAAAAGGATACTTTATGTTTGACACCTGTTTTCATTATTAACTTAGAGTATTAATTAATTTCCAACCGGATAAATATTAAGTAATCAATTTCTATTAGCCTGTCAATCGTAATTTAAAAATTTTTTCAAAAAAGTGAAAAAAGTAGTTGATCGTCATAAACGAAATACATACGATAGTTCACATCGAAGCAGTCATATTTGCTTCTGATAGTTAAATGATACGTAGGTTCAGGCTTTAGCCCTCCATCTTTCGATAGATGGGTATCAACCAACCGCCGGAATGGTTCCGGCCTGTTCCATCTCAATGATGGGGCTGATCTAACTATCAGAAGGTTGGTTTATGACTGTATCTATCCAAAACACCCCATCATTAAGCTTAAAGCCCCTCTACATGTGGGCTGGCGGCAAATCTAAGCTACTCAAAAGCTACCAGACCTATCTACCAGACCTGAACAGCGTAAGCGCATACGTAGAGCCATTTTTTGGCGCTGGCGCTCTCTTTGCGTCTGTTAAGTCTACCTACAGCCATATCCCGGCAATCATCAATGACGTAAACTCGGAGCTTATCGCTCTACTGAACACTATCAAGCATGATCATGATGAGCTGATTACCCATCTGCAGGAGCTGGAAGCCGTCTATCTTGGTTATCGTTCTCTGGAGGTGAGGAACTACCACTTTTACCGCATCCGGGAACAATACTGGAAAGCTGATATTGGATCCGTCCGGGCATCTGCTTTGCTCTTCTTTTTGCTCAGAACCGGCTTCAATGGAATCTGGCAGGTTTCACGCAAAACAGGCCGCTACGGAACGGCTGCAGGACTGCTTAACCATACAACAAGCCTCTTTGATTACTCTCTACTGAAAGAGTGGCATACCGCCCTGCAGGAAACATCTATCCAGTGTGGCTCTTATGCTGATCTCGATGTGCCGGAAGGGGCTTTTATCTACTGTGATCCACCTTACCGGGCGAGCTACGCCGATTATGGCCATGCATTCACTGATGAAGACCATCAACAACTGATCTCATGGTGTCGTAAGCAACAGGAACGGGGCTGTAGTGTCTGGTTAGCTAACCGTGAGGCTAATGATGGTTTCTTTGAAGAACACGCCTCTGATGCCTCTGTAGTGCGTTTTGACATTACCTATACGGCAGGAAGACGTAAGAAAACAGCGAATGGCTATGAGGCCGTTAAAGCTACTGATTTGCTCCTTATGTGGAGTAGGCACGAACACACCCAAAAAGCAGCGTAATTATTTTTTAACAACAAAAGGAAAATACTATGAAAGAAGATATTTTGAACGCGATTGAAAGTAAAGTTAGTCCCTTGATAAAAGTTTGGATGAATGATGGAAAATCATCATTAAACATAAATAAAGAGAGATACATAAAAGACAGCATTGATAGTAAAGAAGATGTTGATATAAAACTTCTCGCTGTTAAGTATCTTTTACTTGAGTATGTTAATGAATATGCTCCTGATGATTACATTGAAGAAATGACAGAAAGGTTAAATCGCATGTTTGATGATGTAAACCCTATGTGTTCTCTTTTTTATGGTGTTTTTGATATCAGAATGGTTAGCTATTCATTCGAATATTATCTTTCTCATTTCTATTACATGCTGATGGTTATTAGCGGTGATAGTGAAGATGTAGATTATGTGATGAATCTTATTAAAAACAAAGAGGAAATAAAATGAGTTATATGTCATTGAATGTTGTAAGCATCCAGATTAAGAAAGAAAATGCTGAAAAACTCACCGCTTGGGTTAAAGATTTTCAAAACATATGTGAATATGGAAGTGCATCAAATATAGATATTATTAAAAATAATAATAGAGAAGAAGATGCTCATTATATAAAAACGAAAAGATATAGGAAAGAATGGTTTGATATTTTCTTTGAATCATCTGATGAACTTAATCATTTCTATCAAGAAATTTTTTCAGAAGGGATTGCAAGGATGTTTGATTGCTATGTAAATATTAGCTCAATAACATCTTGGTGCTGTCCTTATCACGAGTCATACACTATGCATATGAATAACTGGTATGAACCGTTTTATAAGAACTTTACAGGAGATGAAAGTAAAAGATGGCCTCGGCATATACATATGTATTTTAGCGATTGGGTTGATCTAGAAAATATTTAGATAACAAGAAGGAACATTGAATGAAAAAAACAGATATTATTTTAAAAAATGAGCAAAGCCTCGTTCTTAAAATAGCAACCATAACAACTAATATGTTGGCAAAATACATTTATGAAGGAATAAAAAAACTTGATGGTGAGAGTTTAGCTAAATATGAAGACTTAGCTGGGTTTCAATCTCATGAGGAAGATATAGATGTTTATGAAGTTTTAGAGGATATAGAATCATATCAAAATGACGTTATAGATTCATTAGAAACAGATAGTTTTTGTGAAAATATAATAACTAACTTTTATGGGAAAAATCATGAATATGAAGCAGTCCATTTTGACACAGAAGAAGAGTTAAACGAGTTTCTTTTAGAAGAAGATCTATTTATCATTAATGACTCTTTAATTATTAATGATGTTTCCGATGATTTAGATGCTTGCTCACAAGTTTTGGAAATGCTTGAAGCTGATAAATGCGATAACGATGAATAAGAGAAACATTATATGAAAAAAACAGATAAATTACTTAAAAAGAAACTGATTAAACAGATTCAGGCAATCAGTGATAACACACACAAAAGCTTTTCAGCCTTTGCTTTTGCGGCAGCTACCGCCGCAAGGGATACAACCCGGCTTTATGTCTCTGAGATCGAAACAGGAGATTTCTTGGTAAGGCCGGATGTATACGCAAGAACACGCTACAGCAAGATCTGTGATGCCATAGAGACATACATAGAGCTGGTATCAGTCTCTGAGCCGTATACAGACCTGTTAAGCGATGTATTCCATCAACTACAGCTTGATTACGCACCACAGGCCAAGAGAACAGGACAGTTCCATACACCACGTTCGTTAGCTAATGGCGTTGCGAGATTTGTGGGTAATACGTTCTACAAAGCAGAACTTGATTTGTGTTGCGGTATGGGAACGTTAGCTCTGGCAAGGGGAAGATACGCTCTGGAACAAGGCAAGAGTATTTGTGTAATGAAAGGAGTAGATATCGATCCAACTTCTATAGCAGCGTGTTTTGCTCAGTTGGCATACAACAATCTAAAAAATCCGGTTTTTCATTTGATAGATTTAAAGTGCATGAACGCTGTTATGTATTATGGCGATGAATGGGATATTCACTATCGAATTAAACTTGATGATAAAGAAGTAGATAATAACGATAAGTGCTTAGATATGGCGATAGGTTGAAGAATAACAATGAACAAGAGGAGCATTAAATGAAAAAAACAGATGAATTACTTAAAAAGAAACTGATTAAACAGATTCAGGCTATCAGTGATAACACACACAAAAGCTTTTCAGCCTTTGCTTTTGCGGCAGCTACCGCCGCAAGGGATACAACCCGGCTTTATGTCTCTGAGATCGAAACGGGTGATTTCTTGGTAAGGCCGGATGTATACGCAAGAACAAGCACCAGTGCTATCTGTGATGCCATAATGACATACATAGAGCTGGTATCAGTCTCTGATCCGTATACAGACCTGTTAAGCCCTATCTACAGTGAACTCATACTTGATGGAGCGCCACAGGCCAAGCGAAACGGGCAGTTTTACACACCTGATTCTGTAGCTACAGCCGTTGCCGAAATGATGGGGAACAGAGTCAACATCATAGAGCTTGATATGTGTTGTGGTATGGGAGCTTTATCACTCGCAAGAGCTAAATACAAACTGGAGCAAGGCCAGCAGATAACCAAGATGATTTGCATAGATCTTGATGATGTGGCTATAGCCTGTTGTTTTGCTCAGTTGGCGTACAACAACCTAATGAATACGGTGATCCACTCTATAGAGCTATGCTGTAGAAACGCTATCACTGATTACAATCAAGGTTATGAAACGACAATCAGTTATCGTTTAAAGATTAATGAAGCTAAAAAATACCGTCAAGAAATGGAATATTTAGATTTAGCAACAGGGTGATAAACCCTGTTTGCGACATTGATAACTTAATTATCAGTTGTGATTATTAAGTAAGATTTAGTATGCATTATTAGAGAGTGGCGTATTTACTGGGTTTAAAGCGGCTACATCAAATGCCTTTAAAATAATAGCATCGACTCTATTTTTTAATTTATCGTTATCTATTGACTTTCTCTTTATTTGTTTTAATTACAAATGTGAGGCTATCAATAATGACACCTCGCTAAATATTAACTAATGAATAATGGAGATTGTTATGAAAAGAACAGAAAAGTATTTTGAAAGAAAAGCAGACCAAGTATTAAAGGCATTATTTGGAAAGTGTAATTTAGTTTTATTAACAGGTGATACTGTTTTATGCGGTAAAGTTGTTTCTGAATTGAAAGCTAAATCCTCATTAGAAAGGAAGGTAAAAACACCCAAACAAAACACAAAGACTATTTACAATCATAGATCAGAGTTGATTTTTGAATATGATATTGAACATCCTAAGTTTTCAGACTGTAAGAGTGTTGAAGTAGTATTCATTGAAAGAGCTGATTATACCTATAGAGATGGTGATATAAATATAGCTCTTGATGCTTTAAAAGATAAAGATATAAAAGTTGTTTTAACATCCAATAAAAGCAGAAAAGAAATTGCTTACCTCTTAAAAAATAGACCTATGAAGACTATTGAAGTCAACTACCTTGAAAACAAAGCTTCTAAGAGAACAGCAGCAAACAAAGAAGCTATAGAAGCATTTGACACGGTAGAAACGTTCCCTGATGAGATACCACTCCCGGAAGTAGATAACGATGATGTGTTATCGGAACAGGCAATTAATGACATGCTTAACATGTATACTGAAAAAAATAACACTGAGACTGATGATTTATTAAATGAGATTTCATATCTTAAATCTCAACTAAAGGAAGAAGAGGAAATATCTAACTGTGGAAGAAAGTTATTAGAAGAGGCTGATGAATTTATACAGGGATTGATTGCTGAAAATAAAAAACTAAAAGAAGAAGTTAAAGAACATTCCATTGATTTATTCAGATTAGAAATGATTAATGATTTGAATGAAAGTGATTCTACTATGTATAAAAAAGAATACAATCAATTAAAGGATGAGAAAGAAGCTTTAACGTTAAGAATAGAAACTCTGGAAGAGGAAAAGAATAAAGCAGATGAGGATTATGATTACATTGTTCTCGAAAACATGACTCTTCAAAGTGAAATAATAGGTTTAGAAAGAAAGATTGAAGAATTAAAAAAAGAGCATGATGAAAAGATTAATAGTCTATATGGCGAGTTAGAGTATATTATAAAAAAGAAGAAATAAAGGAAGTGATTATGAAAAAAGATTATGAGCACTTAGAATTATCGGAAGAAGACGATGAGATCTTACTTACTTGTGAGGATGATGATTTTGAAAATGAATCCAGTAAGGAAATGACCTTTGATGATTTCATTAATAAACAGTTTGATTTCATGGCGGCTTTTAGTCTTGGTTTTCTTATGGTGTTGGCGTTCATTATATACTTGCCGTTCTTATTATTATCAACAACCGGGTTTGCTTTTTACAAGATGCTCAAGCAAGTATTTTAAATAATTAAAGGAGGAGGTTTAACTATCTTCTCTTTTTTAATTTATTTTCTCAATTAAACTTGACTTATAGTTAAAATATAATACAACATATCTATGAATAGAAATATTCATTACATTATAAACATTAAAAAAGGAAAACATTATGAAAATAGAAAACATACAAGAAGAAATAAAATCAGCATTTGAAGATAAAAGAATAGTAGTTGTGCGTGGTGGAAATATGTCTCACAGAGATGAGATTATGTTAGGCTTGAAGGATTTAAATATTGAAGGAATAGATAACATAGTTTTCTATAACGATTCTAATATTACAAAAGCTGCTCTCAGACGAGTAATGATGGAATCTATAAACACCTTATTTGTTTTTGACCATCTCGATATTAGTATATCTGAAAAAACTTATGACAAGCACTTTGGCGGAGAGGTAGATCAAATAAGAGGTATAGGTTATAGCTATTTTGCTATGGTTAACGATAACAGTTATGCAAATCGAATATTTGAAAAGCCATCTAATAACAACAAGGTTTTATCATTTACGAATGATAAGGTTTTTTTAAGTCCATATCTTGAACAACACACGAAAGAAAACTATGGCATAGAAGTTATCACAATAAAATAATAAGAGGAAATAAATTATGAATACAGTAAATAAATATATAAAAAATAAAACAACTCAAGTTAAAAAAGCTATATACTCAAGCAAAGTAATTATTTTAACAGGTGGAGAAGCCACAGGTAAAACTTCAATACTTAATCTATTGCGTAATAGCTCATCTAATACCAGATCAGAAAAACTTGATGCATGGAAGACTAAAGCATTTGGTTTAACATCTACAAAATTAAGTATTAACACAATCATCATTGATGGTATAGAACGTGATTGTCTTTTATTAGATGATTCGAGATTAGAGATAACTAAGCTTCACGCTCTAATGGACTATTTACGCTTTAAACATATCAGACTTGTTCTTACAACAACACTAAACCCTAAAGAGTTTAAAGAGCTGATTGGACATAAGCAGGTTAAAACATTTGTTTTAGAGCATGTTGAAGACGACAGTAAAGAAGACAAGGTTAATACGCTTATGAATATGATTGCTAAAATTGAAAACGAGTTGAAATCCCTTAAATCTGAACTGGCTAATGTTTAAAGTGATAAAAGATTTTATCAAAATGGCGAAACAAGGGGCATAAGCCCCTTTGTCATTTCTGGAGTAGCACACCAATGTAAGACTCTCGTATTCACCCTCGTAACAAAAGCAAAAGTTTACCATTGAGACGATATTTGATATTGTTTCAGTATCGCATAACGAGGTCATAACGATGATGTCAGGTCTTGATGGTGGAAATTTTATCCTTAGCTCAATGGCTAAGGAAAGGGTCAGATCAGGTCTACTTGATAGAGCAACAATACAAGGCTCTAAAGGCGAGTATACCGTGATTTTTGATGGTTCAGAGTGGGAAGGTAAGCCATTAGTCTTATGTAGCTCAAGACAGCCATACGAAGCACGGCTCTTCAAAAGCATTGATGGTGCGGTAGCCGAACTAATGCGCATAGGTTTAAGTGAAGCTTCAATCAAAAACACCACCAAATCGAACAATAAATAATCAGGTTTAACATGGATATGCAAAAAGAAACGCTTTTTTCAGAAGTAGAAACAGCTAACAGCAAGCAGCTTGCTGTATTAAAGGCTAACTTCCCACAGTGTTTTGATAAAAACGGGGCGTTCATTCAAGAGAAGCTACTTGAGATCGTCAAATCCTCGGATGTTGAACTCTCTAAAGAATCATACAGCTTAAACTGGCTGGGTAAGTCCTATGCCCGGCTGTTGGCTAAGGAAGGTGCGAATAAGCGGGGAAATTCTTCTCGGCTGACTCAGTCATTTCATTTCTTCATGTTTGAGCCGATTTTTTCTCCCGTAAATGCCTTGAATCAGCCTATTTAGACCGTTTCTTCGCCATTTAAGGTGTTATCCCCAGTTTTTAGTGAGATCTCTCCCACTGACGTATCATTTGGTCCGCCCGAAACAGGTTGGCCAGCGTGAATAACATCGCCAGTTGGTTATCGTTTTTCAGCAACCCCTTGTATCTGGCTTTCACGAAGCCGAACTGTCGCTTGATGATGCGAAATGGGTGCTCCACCTTGGCCCGGATGCTGGCTTTCATGTATTCGATGTTGATGGCCGTTTTGTTCTTGCGTGGATGCTGTTTCAAGGTTCTTACCTTGCCGGGGCGCTCGGCGATCAGCCAGTCCACATCCACCTCGGCCAGCTCCTCGCGCTGTGGCGCCCCTTGGTAGCCGGCATCGGCTGAGACAAATTGCTCCTCTCCATGCAGCAGATTACCCAGCTGATTGAGGTCATGCTCGTTGGCCGCGGTGGTGACTAGGCTGTGGGTCAGGCCACTCTTGGCATCGACACCAATGTGGGCCTTCATGCCAAAGTGCCACTGATTGCCTTTCTTGGTCTGATGCATCTCCGGATCGCGTTGCTGCTCTTTGTTCTTGGTCGAGCTGGGTGCCTCAATGATGGTGGCATCGACCAAGGTGCCTTGAGTCATCATGACGCCTGCTTCGGCCAGCCAGCGATTGATGGTCTTGAACAATTGGCGGGCCAGTTGATGCTGCTCCAGCAGGTGGCGGAAATTCATGATGGTGGTGCGGTCCGGCAAGGCGCTATCCAGGGATAACCGGGCAAACAGACGCATGGAGGCGATTTCGTACAGAGCATCTTCCATCGCGCCATCGCTCAGGTTGTACCAATGCTGCATGCAGTGAATGCGTAGCATGGTTTCCAGCGGATAAGGTCGCCGGCCATTACCAGCCTTGGGGTAAAACGGCTCGATGACTTCCACCATGTTTTGCCATGGCAGAATCTGCTCCATGCGGGACAAGAAAATCTCTTTTCTGGTCTGACGGCGCTTACTGCTGAATTCACTGTCGGCGAAGGTAAGTTGATGACTCATGATGAACCCTGTTCCATGGCTCCAGATGACAAACATGATCTCATATCAGGGACTTGTTCGCACCTTCCCTAACCTACCACCGAAGACGTTGCTCACCGAAGATAAAGACCATAACCAACTTGAAGAGAACAAGAACAGTCAGAATCTGTTAATCAAAGGGGATAACCTCGAAGTATTGAAGCATATGGTTAATGCTTATGCTGAAAAGGTGAAGATGATTTATATTGATCCGCCATATAACACAGGTTCTGATGGGTTCGTCTATAATGACGATCGCAAGTTCACGCCTGAACAGCTTTCTGAGCTGGCTGGTATTGGTCTTGATGAAGCTACACGCATTCTTGAATTTACTACAAAAGGCTCAAGCAGCCATAGTGCATGGCTGACGTTTATTTATCCACGTTTATATGTAGCTAAAGAATTAATGTGTGATGAAGGTGTTATATGCATTTCGATTGATGAAAACGAACATTCCCAATTAAAAATATTGTGCGATGAAGTTTTTGGTGAGCATAATTTTATCACTGACTTTGTGTGGAAGAATAAAAAGGGTGGTGGAAATGATTCTGTTCATGTAGCAATTGAACATGAGTATATTTTAATGTACTCAAAAAATAAAAGTAGTCTTGAGCGCTTGTTTGAAACGTACAAGCCAGAGTATTTGTCAAGATACAATCAAGAAGATAATGAATCAAAATATTATTGGGACACGTTTAAAAGAAAATCAGGGAAACAATATTATCCAATAACTTGCCCTGATGGTACAGTGCTGGAATATGATGATAACGGTAATAAGATTAGCTGGCTTCGTTCAAGAAATAGATTTGAAAGTGATTTAGAAAAAGGAGACGTCAGATTAATCCAAAAGGAAGATGGAGGTTGGTCCGTACAATTTAAACAACGATTACCAAAAGGGAAAAAACCAAGATCAATTCTCATTAATGAAACTTTACTTGATAAATCAGGTACAACTAGCGATGGAAGTAGTGATTTGTTAGATTTGTTTGATTTTCATCCATTCGATAATCCAAAACCTTTAAAGCTACTATCTGATTTGATTAACATAGTTGTTTCTGATGGCGATTATGTTCTTGATTTTTTTGGTGGTTCAGGTTCAACAGCTCATGCAATCTTAGAATTGAACAAAAATGACAATGCCTATAGAAAGTTTATATTGGTGCAAATTGATGAAAAACTGAAAAATGATGATTTTGCGTACGATAAAGGATATAAAACAATCTTTGATATTACAAAAGATAGAATCATCAAGGCCGGAGAAAAAATAAAAAAAGCAAATCCAGATTATAATGGAGATATTGGTTTCAAAATCTTTGAAACAGTAAATGATTTCCGTGCGAAAAATGAATCAGAGCTAACACTTTCTAACCTTAGTTTCTTCGATGATGTTGTATTGACTCCTGAACAGTATGACACCTTATTAACTACATGGTGTGTGTATGATGGTAGTTTGTTAACAACACCAATTGAAGATGTTGATCTTGATGGCTACAAAGCGCACTTATGCGATGGTCGTCTGTATATGATTGCGCCTAATTTCACCAGTGAAGCACTGAAAGCTTTACTTCAAAAGCTGGATTCAGACAAAGACTTTGACCCTAACAAAGTCGTGTTTTATGGCAGCAACTTCGAAAGTGCGAAACAGATGGAACTCAATGAAGCACTAAAAAGTTATGCTAATAAAAAATCTATTGATTTAGATTTGGTGGTAAGGAACTAATCATGTCTAAAGGGTTCACATTCGAAAAGAATTTACCTCATCAAAAGGCTGGCGTTGATGCGGTGATGAATGTCTTTGTATCTGCCATACCTCATCAGACGGATAATGTTGCTATTCGCCTGTTATCTAATCCAGAACTGAATCTGTCTGAACAGCAATACTACAACAACATAAAAAATGTTCAGGAGTTCAATGGTATTGAGCATTCAAAAGATAATTACGATGCTAAAAGCAACGTCATTGACGTTTCTATGGAGACAGGGACGGGTAAAACCTATACCTACACAAAAACCATTTTTGATCTGAACAAATCTTTTGGCGTTAATAAATTTATTATTATTGTTCCTACCCTATCGATAAAGGCCGGGACAGTTAACTTTTTAAAAAGCGATGCTTTAAAAGAGCATTTTAGAGATGATTACGAGCGTGAACTAAAGACTTATGTTGTTGAAAGTCAGAAAAGCTCTGGAAAAAACACAAAATCGTATATGCCTCAAGCTATTCATGATTTTGTTGAAGCAAGTAATTTTAACAAGAAATATATACACGTCCTTGTAATCAACTCAGGTATGATTAACTCCAAGTCGTTAACTGACACTTATGATGTGGGTTTGTTTGATAATCAGTTTGATACGCCATTTGCTGCTCTTAGTGCGGTTAAACCATTCATTATTATTGATGAACCTCATAAGTTCCCGACAGCTAAAAAAACATGGGAAAATATTGAGAAATTCAATGCTCAATATATCATCCGCTATGGCGCAACCTTTAGTGAAGGCTATAAAAACTTAGTTTATCGTCTCACCGCCGTAGATGCATTCAATGAAGACCTTGTTAAAGGTATAGATGCTTACATTGAAGATATGATTGGTGATGGTAATGCCAGTCTCAGATTTGTTAAATCCGATGGGAAAGAAGCCACTTTTGAACTGAATGAAAATGGCAACAAGAAAAAATTCAAATTAGCAAAAGATGAATCACTATCTAAAACACATAGTGCAATTCATGATTTAACGCTGGATGCCTTGAACAAGAGCACGGCAGTGTTGAGTAATGGTATTGAACTAAAAATTGGTGGTTCAATAAACCCCTACTCTTACGATCAGACGCTCGCTGATAACATGATGCTTAAAGCAGTCAAAGAACATTTTAAGTTAGAAAAAGAGTATCTGACACAAAGACCACGTATAAAGCCTCTTACTCTATTCTTCATTGATGACATTGAAGGGTATCGTGATGGTAATGATATTGCCGGAAGCCTGAAAACTAAGTTTGAAGCGTTCATTTTGGCAGAAGCGAATGAACTGTTAAAAACAGAAAAAGATGAGTTTTACAGAAACTACCTTGAAAAAACTGTTAAGGATGTATCTTCTGTTCATGGTGGTTATTTTTCAAAAGATAATAGTGATAAGGATGATAAAATTGAACAGGAAATCAACGAAATCCTTCATGACAAAGAGCGTTTATTATCTTTAGATAATCCTCGCCGTTTCATTTTCTCTAAGTGGACATTGAGGGAAGGCTGGGATAACCCTAACGTATTCCAGATTTGTAAGCTACGTTCGAGCGGTAGCACCACATCTAAACTTCAAGAAGTAGGGCGTGGGTTGCGTCTTCCAGTGAATGAATACATGTGCCGAGTGAAAGATCGCAATTTTACACTCAACTACTATGTTGATTTTACGGAAAAGGATTTTGTCGATTCTCTTGTCAAAGAGGTCAACGATAGCTCCTTCAAAGAAACTGTTCCAAGTAAGTTTACTGAAGAGCTTAAGGTTAAAATCCTAACTAAGTATCCTGAGCTTTCATCCAGAACGCTCATGAATGAAGTTTTTGATGATGAAATCATTGATGATAATGACAACTTTAAAGATTCTGATGCCTATAGTCGCTTAAAAGCCAAATATCCAGCGGCATTCCCTACTGGGTTAAAACCAAGCAAAATCAAAAAAGCCACTGATGGGAAAAAACGCACTAAAATGCGTATTGGCAAGTTCACTGAACTGAAAGAACTTTGGGACCTGATCAATCAGAAAGCAGTTATTGAGTACAAAATAAACAGCGAGCATGAGTTTTTATCCATTTTCAAATCATTCATGCTTGAAGAAGCAGATAGATTTACTAAATCAGGCGTTCATACTCGCATAGATAGGATTTACATCCATAATGATACGGCGATGTCGAAAAGCATTATAAGTGATGATGATAACTTTGCTAAACTCAACACAATGAGTTATCGAGAATTTCTTGATAACTTATCACAAACCATGTTTGCTAAACATGATACTTTGCATAAGGTATTTTGTTATATAAAGGATACTATAAATATCACTGACTACCTGAACATTCAGACAATCAGAAAAATTAAATCTGGGTTTAGTAAATATCTGCTTAACAATTCGTTTAACAAATTCAGTCTTGGATATAATGTTATTTCAGGATCGATTCATCCTACAAAGTTCACTAATGAAGAAGGAAGTCCTCTAAACGAGGTTTTGTCGAGTGATCTTGGTGTATTACATGATAATACGAAACCACCGTTAGATTCTTATCTTTTTGAAGAAGTTTTTTACGACTCAGAGCTTGAACGACTCAACATCACAGATGGAGAGATCCAGTCTGTAGCTGTTTTTACGAAGATACCGAAGAACTCTATTAAAATTCCGGTAGCAGGAGGATACACGTATTCCCCTGACTTTGCTTATGTTGTTAAAACTACAAGTGGTGATTACTTAAACTTTATCATTGAAACAAAAAATGTAGATGGTAAAGATAGTTTGCGGCTTGAAGAACAACGCAAAATTGCACATGCTCAGGCATTGTTTAATCAAATAAGCAAAACAATCAAGGTTGAATTCATGACTCAATTTGCTAATGATGAGATTTATGAGTTAATAAAGAACGCACAAGCTTAGTTCTTAGTGATGAAGGAGGTCAACGCCTCCTTCATCAAAATTAATACATCATGAAGAAACACAGATGAAATACAAAAGCTTAAATGATTTTCTGGATGATAAAAAACGTAAGGAACAGCACAGGAAACGTCTTGCTGATAAGTTGTTTCATACGGTTCGCTCAGGTAGTGATACAGAGATTCAATCTGTTATAAAAGAATGTTCAGAAAGTGGCTTAGATTTTAAAGACGTAAAACATGATTATCTGTTAGAGTATTTTGATTCCTTCCATAACCGCTTTACCCCTCCTTCTATTCCCATCATTAAATTACTTATTAGCTATCAAAATAAAATATCTCACAAAGCCAAATTAGCTTTTTGCCGTAATGTATATTATCGTGGAATTTTAAAAGAAGAAGATTTATATGAAGTTTCTGAATTAATTATAAAATAAAGTCTCAATATAGATTGACTTATATTTAAAATCCCTTATATATTATAATATACACAATTAAATATAAGAGGGTTTTAAATATGAATTCTATAAAAGAGATTAAAACAATAGCTTTAGCGCATGGAATAATAAACGACATTAGAAAAGGCAGGAATCACAATGAAGTTTTCGCAAGTTCAGAAAGAATAGATGTTGATTATTTAACTAAATATTTAAGCGGCAAGCTTGGTAAGAAAATAACAACATTCAAGAAACTTGATGGCATACTTTCATATAGCAAAAGAAAAAATGAAATAGTAGCGGGTTCAGTCTTCTTTTACGCTCCTGAAAATGATCAGGACAGTGAGAAAGAAGCTCAGTTCTTAAAGATGTTAACGTTCAAGTTAGCTCAAAGTAATTCATTCTTCATACATTTTAAAGACCAAAATAAAGGAGGGTTATAATGATATTGGATTCAATTAGTTTTAATGAACACGATTACCACTTAGTTTCTAATACAACAGCGACATACGAAATAAAACTAAAAATAGTCAAAGTTTTACGTGGGCGTAAGTTTGAAAGATTCAGGGTAGATAGTCCGTTTGTCGAAATACTCAAAGTGGCATATGCCCCGGCAGGTAAGAAAAGAGCAAATGAAACAACGAGTATTATTGAGCAAATGAAAGAGGACTTAACAAACATAGTTCTTGAAGAGGCGGTAAAAACACAGGATAAGGCAATGAGTTTTATAAAAGGTGATTCAGATGGAGATGATAAATGATTTATTGGTGTTAGTAAAAACAAGTGCGTTTGTGATGGGGTTGTATTTTTCATGTGTTTATACAGAAAGAACACGAAGAGACATTATAAGGGCGTGGTTTAAAAGGAATATAATAGTTGTTGAAAAGCTTATGACTGTAAGCGGTAGTATAGAAGAAAGCACTTTCAAAAAGGATTGGTTTAATCCAAAAGATTACTTAAAGTTTACGATAGCGACAATAACTATTCTTTTCTTTATACACTTAACAGCAATGGCAGTAGGTATTGATGAAGGCATAATTATCTTGATGATGATACATTTATGGATTTTATCAATGTTAATTATCAGAAGATACAGAAAACAAAAAAGAATCAACGCAAGAACCAAAAGCAGCAGAGAAGCTTTTAATGGAATGAGCGTATTTTTAAACTAATAAAAGAAGGATTACATTATGAATATATTATCAATAGTATCTGGCGTTATAGTATTTTGTTTATTTATAGCGTTTTTTATTTATACAGGCATTAAAATCAAAAACAGTAAGAAATTAACAAAGATATATAAAAATATAGGATGGTTAGGAGTTGCTTTATTAGCTTCATTATTCATATCAGTTCATTTATCAAGAGAAGTTCACATTATTCTATCTCTTATATTTGTTCACTATTTAAAAATCACCTATTCAATGACTTTTATTTTGGGTGTTTTCTTCTTAGGAAAGAAAATCCATTCAAAAATAAAAGGTTTTTTCAAGCCAAAGTTTGCGGCATAAGGAGGTTTCAATGAAAGAACGTAAAAAAGGATTTAGCCTGATTGAAATGTTATTAGTGCTGGTAGTTGCTACTGGAATCGCCGGAGCAACGTTTTACGGGTATAGCAAGCTGCAGGAAGGGTTCAGAACAAGCAACGCTATACGTGATCTGGCAACTATCAGTAAAGCCATGAGCGCTATAACAGCTTCTAAGCCCACTGTAGCTGAAGCTAACAGTATGCTCATCAGTTCAAAGAGTCTTCCCTCTACGATGGTAGACACCAGAACTAACACGCTTGTGAATGCTTATGGCGGTAAGCTCACTATAACGGCTCACAACGGCTTAGACGACTCTTATGATGTGTCTTACTACAATGTGCCACCAAGCGCCTGTTCTACGCTTGTAAGCAGCGGTAGGGTGGTTTACAGGAACGTAAGCAACACCACATCAGGATCTAAGATTGCGGCCACATCCAGCATGGCAGACATAACCGCTTTCTGTTCCAGCTTTAACACCAGTTCAGTGCTTGTTTTTACCAACGCCGACTAACCAAAAGCCCCGACCGGGGCTTGTCTTACCCACCTAACAAAAGCCTAATTAACTAATTGATTTAACTAGTTTTTATTGATAGTGTCACGCCGATCTGGTGCATAACTGACCACTTTTATAATGAATGAGGGTTGAGTATGAAAAAGTTTATGGCGGTTGCGGTTATCGGTATGGCTTCACTTCTGGCTGGTTGTAATGACGGCATTTATGGCGAATACATCAGTAAGCAGTATGGAGTAAGGCTTGATATTCAAAAGGACGTAATCAAGTTTAAAGACAGCACCTTTAATGTTAAGTCGTGGGATGAAAGCCAAAAACCTGTATACATTGCTAAAACACAAAACAATGACATTGGATCTTGGACTTTCAAAATTGAGAAAGTAAAACAGGGCGTAGTTTATCAAGGCGTAGTTTTCGAAAAGGATTAATAAAATGGAAAATAAAACTGTTCGCTGCCCATTTTGTGATCACGAAACAAAACACGGCTTAGGTGTGTGTTTACCTTGCGGAGCAAACATAACATACGGTAAAGCACCGTTATGGTTTGGTCAAATTGGCGCTTTATTATCTGTCGTATTAAGCTTTGTGGTGCTGATTTTTTCAGAGAATATGTTTATTGGTTTAGCTTCTCTATTTGTGTTTTTGATCTTAACCTTTATTCTCTCTAAAACCATCTATTCAGAAAGAGTAGTATTCTCAAGATAAAAGTTTTACAAGCCCCGCTCAGGGGCTTTCTTTTTTTAAAATAGAAATAAATTTGATTTATGCTTTTGTCATAGTGTTAACTTTAAATATTAAAACAATTAAAGGAAAACATTATGAATGACATTCAAAAACTATCAAAACTCATCACTGAAATCAAAAACCCTTCATCACCTTCGAATGCTACAAATCTAATAAAAGGCATTGAGCTATTTACTGGCTTTTGCCTTTATCTCGTTTGTGATGGATTAGCCAAGAAAGATTTTTTATTCAAAATAACATCTGAAATTTTTGATGGCAACATAATCAAAAACATGTCTAAGAATGAGGTTGTTAAATATACAAAAGCAGCAGACGCCGCTTTTCTCTACAGGGACATTATAAAACAGGAAGAAGCCTTTACAGACGTTCTATCAGAGCTGTTTGAAGATCTCTACCTTACGGGTAAGAACGGCGACGGGTTAGGCCAGTTCCTTACTCCTATGGACATTAGCAGCCTTACAGCGTCATTACAGGCAACATCAGGGCAATCAGGAACGTTCTATGAAGAATGTTGTGGCGCAGGCTCTATGACACTGGCAAGGCTCAGAGAACGCTGTAGGAGAGAAGGACACTATCTTGAACAGGCTGTTCAAATGAACGACATAGATCCACTAATGGTTAAAATGGCTATTGTTCAGATTATGGCTCCAGTAGCTTTTAAAGACGTAGATATAAAATCAGTCAAAATATTTAATGGCAATGCGTTATTAAACAACTTAAAAAAATCCTTTAGTTATACCTCTTATCATAATAAAAAACAAAAAGTATAAAATAAATTTGACTTTTTCTTTTTTATAGATTAAAGATTATTAACCAAAACAAAAAAGGAGAAGTCATATGATAAAACACAAAACATTTATAGACGAATTAAAGGCTAAAGCAAAAGTATTATCTCAAGGCGAGGCTGTTATTCTGTTAGACGAAATAAACAGAAGAGAAGGGTTTCAGGCGACAATAGATTTTGTATCTGATAACCTTCCAGCATTAAAAGATAGCTTTATAAATAACACTGTTAATCTTAATGGTTGTAGAAATATTAATTCAGTTTTGATTAATATGTTAATAGCACACTTTCAGAGCGTATATCTAAAATCATTTATACCAACAGCCAATAATAAAACCACTATAAAAAGGATATAACTACACCGTTTATCTGAAACATAAAGTAAAAGTATATTTAACTATATACTTTTATTTTATATCGGTTATAACTATATATATAAACCAAAACAAAGGAGAGCAGTATGAAATACAATAACCCACTTGAGATAGCAACTATAACAACGAAAGTTTTAGCACATTATATTTATCAAGCAATATCAGACCTTGAAAAAGAAGATTATATTAAATATGACAACGCCGATTATATCAAAGACTATTTAGATAGCGCTATTGATTCATTAGGAAGCGATGGTTTTTATACCAGTGTTATCAATTCATATTATGGTATGAATCATGATTTTGGTCATGACTACTTTGATACAGAGGATGAGTTAAAAGAGTATGTTTTAAAAGCTAACTTATATCTTATCAATGACTCTTTAGCTGTTGATGATGTATCAGATGAATATGATGCTTGTGAGCAGGTTTTAGAAATGCTTGAAGCTGACAGAAACGAAAACGATGAGTAATATTAACATAGCCCCGAAAGGGGCTGTTATATGGAGGTGTTAATTATGACTATCATAAAGCAATACTTAATAAAAGAATTTGAAAAGTTAGTAAAAGACTTTGGTTTTAATCCTTTCGAGGGGAGTATTATATTTGAAAGGCCATTTATTATTTCATTGGTATTAGTAATATTAGTTGCTGCCTTTAACAGTTTAAATATACAAGTAGCATTAGTTAATGAATTGGTTTCCGCATTAGGTATCAGTTCGGTTATAGTCATGAGTTATTATGTGGCAAGCAGGTTTTATCTAATGCCATTTCAAATATTATTTGTGCTTTTGTATATTGTGGAGATTACATCATGGGAATGAAAATGATATTCAAAAGGTTTGCTAAAGGATGTGCGTTTATAGCAATTGGTAGTATCACTGCACCTTATCATCTAATTTATGCTCAAATAAACCCGGATGTTTTCTCAAGACTCTACAATATTAGTAAACAGGAGGTAGAGCGAATTAATGATTGGTCTTTAAGTTGGCAAAATCCTTTTATCCATTGTTTTTTGTTCTTTGGTGTGTGGTCTTTAATATTCTGTTTGTTATATGTAGCTTCTAATAAAGCAAAGAGAATTGATTGAAAAGCATATCTACCGTTTGTCGGAAACATAAAGGATTTGTATATTTTACTATATACTTTTACTTTATATCGGTTATAGGTATATACATAAACCAAAACAAAAGGAGAAGTATAATGAAAAAATACATTAATATCTCATTGGAGAAATCACTATATATATTAGCAATATTGTTTTTATTTGTGATTTTTCTTTTAAGGAATATATATACAAACGGAACAGTAAACATAATGGAAATGATTTTAGTAATAGCGGTTTTCTGTATTCCGATTTTCTGTATTATTTCACAAAAGATTAGCAGCAATAAAAATACAATATTTAGACAGTTAGCTTTAGGTTATGGAGTGGTAAGTGCCAGTGGTTTATTTTTTCCTGCGCTCTATTTATACAGCTATATAATGATGAATTTGTTTGGTGCTCACGAGTATCATGAATTAAAGAATGAATTAAAGCTTGATTTACTACCATTTTTAAAAATCTATTTCAATATTGAAAACCCGCAAATCACAAACCTTATAATATTTGGGTTGTTATCTTTGATATTATACCTATTACATAGGAAAACAAATAAACTTAATAAAGGAGAAGTATAATGAAAATAGAACACACAACAGTAATGATAGATAAATCCTTAGATGATGCAATAATGGATTTGAAAAGGAGAGAGAAAATAAAAAGAACAAACGATAATTTTATAGCAATGCTCAAAGGTGAAAAACATATTGTATCTTTTGAAGCGGCACAAGAAGCAGACTTTGAAATGGCTGAAGCTATAATGAGTTATTTTAAAAGTCCAACAAAAGCAAATAACAACATTTAACGAGGTGATATATGGAAAAACAATTTATTAGCTTTCAACAAATCGTGAAGGAGATAAAAGAGCTTGAGTTAAAAAAAAATGAAACTATGTATTTTAATGAGTTCTTAAACATACTTTATAGAGAAGAGTTATTGTCTTATGACGTTGAACAGCATGAAGCATTTATCAAGAGCAATAGAGATTACATTGAATCCTTAAAAAACAAGAGGAGGAGATATCAATCAAGGTTTATTATTGTTGTATATTTAAGAGATATGTATAACGAGCTTAAGAAGCTGAACAGATCTTTAGGCTTGACAACAAGCAATAAAAATATTGAGCTTATTGAAGAATATGAGTCTATCAGCGGTCAGGAAAAAGAATTAGATAATGGTAAAAAGGCTGTTTTCTTGGTTGATATGAAGTATAAAAATAAAAAAGAGATCATAATCAGCATCATGGACGTTTACAAGAACCCTGCTGATTACAGCCCATATGAAGACAGGACAGTATACAGGGAAGTGATTAATACGTTCAGGAGGCCAGTAGCTTACCTAAAGGCTCTACAGCGTGGTTTAGAGGCTTTCGATCAGACAAAAACAAGCGGTATATACTGATATAGACTATACTCGCTGTGTTGAAATCTGGCGTAGAACTAAGGTAATCAGGCACATCAGGGAGAAAGTAGAAGTATAACCAAAAGGCGAGTTTTACCTTATGCCGGAGCTGGAACCATAATGGCAGACCAGAAGATAACAGAGTATAGATTAGTATAATATAGTCTATACTCTTTGTTTTTGGTAGGGCGTTAGCCCTTCAGCACCTTTCCGGCCTTTACCAGTTCCTTTATGGTGGCTTCTGAAAGGATGGCATCATGAGGAAGGGCAGAGTAGATGTTTCCAACTTTCCAGTGTCCGGGCTGTTCGGTTAGTTTCAGGATCACAACTGGTTCAGAGTCTTGCCCCTTTTCATAAATCCAGATTGCTTCCTGTTAGCGTTGGATTGATAATATTGTAGCTCAAATGAACCACAACTAGCAATTACAATATAGACTATACTAATCTATACTACTGTTAATTTGAGATCAGGTATCAAATAGGGTATGGGTTACTATGGGTTTTAGATAGATACCCATAAACCCAAACCAACAAAACCCAAAACCCTTAATTGCTTCCAACACCGCCATTAGCTACACTGTTCTACCTCGATCCTGTCCACCATACAAATCTGTCCACCTTGCTTATTGGACTACTGGACAAGCAAATGGACAGTTTTAAACCCTAATTAGCTGTTGTCCACTGGACAGATCAACGTGTCCACTATACCAAATGGACAGATTGCAAGAGATAAAGCCTTATATATCAAGGCTTTGCGGCTAGCGTCCACTTTGTCCAGTCTGTCCACCCACTACCAGACACACATACTGGACAGCCAAAAAATATAGCTGTCCACTTTGTCCAGCCTGTCCACCCACATAAAAATAACCAACCGGATCATATATGGATCGCTAATATGGGTTATGGGTTGGCGCTATGGGTTGGGTTCTATACTCCCCTAATTTCCC